>JAEYZV010000538.1 GCA_023427865.1 Acidobacteriota bacterium | reverse complement strand
GGCGTACCCACGAACCCGGCCGCCGCGCCCATGCCCAGCATCTCGGCCCAGCGCGGGAACATGTTGCTCTGGTGGCCGTTGAGGGCACGGTCGATGCAAAGCCGGGCCATCTTGTCCACGACCATCTCGAAGTAGAACGGCGTGATCCGGTCGCGCTCGAAGTCCGGCGCCGGGTTCAGGAAGTCGATCGCGTAGGGCACGTCGTCTTCGATGGCGAACTCGATCGTGTTCATCTCGTACCCGAGCGCCTCGTTGATCGTCTGCGCGTCCTTCACCACGCGCGCGCCGACCTCCGGCGAGAGGTACTCGTGGTCGATCAGGTACTGCCGCGCGTGCGGATCGTAGGCGACCGGCACGATGTCGTGCTTGCCGAACGTGAAGCAGCGCACGTACTTGTCGAAGTGGATGAACTGCTGCAGCGTCATGCAGTACGGCGCCGTGCCGTCGTAGGCCGCAAGCAGTTCCTCGCGCGAGCCCACCTTGTAGACGTGCCTCCAGCCCCCGCCCGAGAACGGCTTCAGGATGGCGGGGCGCCCGACGTAATCGAGCAGGCCATCCCAGTCGAGCGGGTAGCCCATGTTGCGCAGCGACGCCGGCTGGATGTCCACGTCCTGCGGGTAGGCCTTCTGCGGCAGCAGCACCGTGCGGGGGATGGCCACGCCGAGGCGCGCCATGAGCGCGTAGTTGAAGAACTTGTCGTCGGCCGTCCACCAGAACGGGTTGTTGATCACGTACGTGCCGTTGAGCACGGCGAGCTTGAGGAACCCGCGGTAGTACTCGACCTCGTGCGAGATGCGGTCGACGATGACCTTGTAGCGCTGCGGCTCGTCCATGGGCGTACCGCTCAGCGTGACGTACTCCGCCGTGATGCCGTGTGGCTGCCCGAGCTGATTGACGCGATCGATGAAGGCAGGAGGAAAGCTGTACTCACGCCCGACGAGCAGCCCGATCTTCATGTGCAGGAATCTCCGGAAGGGCGGCAGTCTACCAGAAGGACGAAGGAGGAAGGACGGGACGCGCGCCCTACCCAGGTGCGGAAAACGGCGAACTGATTCGTGGGGGAGCGAGGCAGGGCGGCTGTCCCGGCCGGCCGTCAGCGGACGCCGCGGATCAACGAAGAGTATCCAGCGGGCCGGTAGCCCGGGATCAAGCGCGCTCGCAAACGGTCGGGCCCTCCCTCCCTTCCGCTGGCTTGCACTCCTGATCCCGGGTCACCGTCCACTGGACGACCCTTCTATCCTCCCATAACGATAGGTGGGTCGGAACCGAACACGGCGGGGTCATCGCTCCGAACCGGCCATCGGCGGCCGCAGGCTTGCCGGATCGACCGCGTACGTCGGCCACCGTTGCCCATCGTCGGCCACCATGTCGCCGCGCGGCATGAACACCAGCCCGGCGCCAGCGACCAGATCGTGCACCGGTCGCGAGACGAGCACCTCGCCCATGTCGGCAAGCCGCGCCACCCGCGCGCTGCGCGCCGCCGCCGGACCGTCGATCACCCGCCCGTGCATGGTGATCTCGCCGATGTCGAGCCCGGCGCCGAACCGCCAGTCCATGAGCGCGGCGGTTTCCGCGATCGTCACGGCGCAGCGGATGGCGCGGGCGGGGCCGTCGAAGGCCGCCTGCACGTCGAGGCCGTCGGTGCGCAGGGCATCGCCGCGGAAGTGCTCCACGTGCCGCGCCACGGCACTCGCGAGGCGCGCGGGCGGCTGGGTCGCGGTCCCGGCGTCCTCGCGCGGCTCGAGCCGTCCGCTCATCACCGTGGCGAGCACGCGGGCGTTGTCCTCGCCCGGCCTGAAGCCGGTGAGGAAGCCCTCGATCTCGTCGAGCAGCTGGTTCTGGTCGCCGACGAACGGCAGGTGATCGTCGCCCGGCAGCTCCACGAGCCGGGCGCCGGGGATGCGCGCGGCCATGTAGCGGCTCTCCTCGACGCGCAGCGCCCTGTCGCCCACGCGATGCAGGAGCAGCGTGGGGACGCGCACCGACGGCAGCACCTCGCGCACGTCGATGTCGGCGTTCATCCGGGTCAGCGCCAGCGCCGCTCCCGGGCTCGCGCCCATGCGCAGGTACGTCGCCCACCACTCGCGGAACGCCGGGTCGTCCTGGCGCGACGGAGCGCGGTCCTCGATGCCGATGGGCGTGCCCCACGAGCGACGGATCACCTCGAAGAAGGCGTCGCGCTCCTCCCGCGTCGGGGCCCATGGGTACTCCGGCGCCCAGATGCGCCGCGCATAGGAGCCGATCATCACCAGCGCGAGCGTCTTGTCCGGGTACGTGGCGGCAAACAGCGTGCACATCGGGCCGCCCTCCGATATCCCGAGCAGCGCCGCGCGCGTGGAGCCCACCGCCTCCATGACCGCACGCACGTCGTCCATCCGCTGCTCGAGCGATGGCAGCTCGGTCACGCGGTCCGACAGCCCCGTGCCGCGCTTGTCGAACAGGATCAGCCGCGAGAACGACGCCAGTCGCGCCAGGAACTGCGCAAACGACGGCTCCTCCCAGAACCAGTCGAGGTGCGACACCCACCCCATCACGAACACGAGGTCGATCGGCCCGTCGCCGAGCACCTGGTAGGCGATGCTCGTGTCGCCGCTGAGCGTGTACTGAGTGCGCGGGCGATCGAACCCTGCGCGCGCCAGGGGAGCGTCCGGGGACGTCGCGGCCGGCGATCCCGCCGCGATGGGCCGCGGTGGCGCAGGGCCGTCGCTGGCGGCCGCCGCATCCTCCACCGCTTCGACACTCACGGGCGCCACGAAGCGGTACCCGCGCCGCGGGACGGTCTCGACGTAGCGGCCGTCGGGGTCGCCCTCGGCGAACACGCGCCGCAACGTCGAAATCTGCTGCGCGAGATTGTTCTGTTCCACGTGGGTGTCGGGCCACACGGCCTCGAGCAGCGCCTGCGTGGTGACGAGGCGCCCGTGCCGTTCCACGAGCACGCAGAGCGTCTCGAACGCTTTCGGCGTGAGCGTGACGGGTTCCCCGTCGCGCAGCAAGAGCTGCTCGGAGGGTATGAGCTGCCACGGACCGAACCGGTGCGCGTACGTCGCAGGCATGGGAGCTCACTCGATCTTCAGCAGGATTTCAGACGCCGATCACGTCGGCGAGCTCGCTGGACTCGTCTCCTGTGAACGGCGGTCGGACCGGCGCATGCCGATCCGGGATTCTGCGCTGGCCCCGTCGACTCGATCGACCCTGCGCACGGCCCGACCGCCACAGGTAACAGGTACCCAGGCGTCAGGTAACAGGTAAACCGGGGGGCGGGTCACCAGTGACCAGGCCCCAGGTCACACGCGAACCCCTGCGCCGGGTTGCAGGTACCCACGGTTGCCGTCGAACCCTGCCCGACGGATGGCCGTCGCGGAAGCCGCGACCCCAGCATCCATCTGAGCCGCCATGATGCCTCAACTGGCGCGCGTCCACGTGCACTCGCCGGCGTGGAGCTCAGCCTTGCGAGCGGACGCGAACGCTACACTAGGCGCGTGCCGATCGTTGCTCGTGCCCCACGCGGAGAAGTGTCGCCCGACCTTTTCGACCGCTCGCCCGAAGCCATCGCCGCTCACCTCGAGGACGCGGCGCATTACCCGGGCGGCCGCGCCGAGGCGGTAGCCCGTCCCCGCACCGAGGCGGACGTCGCGGCGGTGCTCGATCACGGGCAGGCCGTTCTCGCGGTTGGCGCGCAGTCGTCGCTCACCGGGGGCGCCACGCCGACCGGCGCCATCGTGCTCTCGACCGCACGCCTGTCCGACATCGGTGACCCCGTCGACGGACGCGTACGCGTCGGCGCAGGTGTGGTGCTCGCCACGCTGCAGGAGTCGCTCGCGCGGCACGGCGCCGAGTTCCCGCCCGTGCCGACCTACATGGGGGCGACGGTCGGCGGCATCATCGCCACCAACGCCGCCGGTGCGGCTACCTTCAAGTACGGCACCACCCGCGACTGGGTGCTCGGCCTCACCGTCGTCCTTGCCGCCGGCGACGTCATCGACGTCATGCGCGGCGAGCACGTGCTCGACCACACGGGCACCTTCGTGATCGACGGCCCCGGCGGCCATCGTGTGGTCCCCGTGCCGACATACACGATGCCCGACGTCGTCAAGCGATCGGCGGGTTACCACGCGGCGGCGGGCATGGACGTCGTCGACCTCTTCACCGGCGCCGAAGGCACGCTGGGCATCATCGTGTCGGCGGTGCTGAAGGTGCAGCCGGCGCGCGCGGGGCTGTGCTACGCGCTCGTGCCCGTGAGCGACGAACCGCAGGCGCTGGCGCTGGTCGGCGAGCTGCGCGACCGATCGCGTGAGACCTGGCGCACGGCCGACCCCAACGGCATCGACGTGGCAGCCATCGAGCACATGGACGCGCGGTCGCTGCAGATCCTTCGTGAGGACGGCGCCGACCGGAAGTACGAGGTCGCCTGGCCCGAGTCGGCCGGGATCCTCCTGTTGATCCAGCTCGAGCTGCCGCCGATGACGCAAGCCGAGGCTTACGATCAGATCAGCAGTGCGCTCGACGATGAGGGGCCGGACACGCCGCTGACGCGGTTCTGCCGCGTGCTCGATGCGCATGGCGTGCTCGAGGACGCCGAGCTGGCGCTACCCGGCGACCGGAAGCGTGCCGAACAGCTGCTCGGCGTTCGCGAGGCGGTGCCGGCCGGCGTGAACGCCCGCGTCGGCCGCGCCAAGCGGGACGTGGACGCGCGAATCGCCAAGACGGCCGCCGACATGGTCGTGCCGTTCGAGCGGTTCGGCGAGATGATGGGCATCTACCGCGACGGCTTCGCGCGGCGCGGACTCGACGTCGCGACGTGGGGCCATGTCTCCGATGGCAACGTGCACCCGAACGTGCTGCCGCGCAGCTACGAGGACGTCGAGGCCGGCAAGGCGGCGATCCTCGAGTTCGGAGAAGCGGTGGCGCGCCTCGGGGGCTGTCCGCTCGCGGAACACGGCGTCGGGAGGCATCCCGTGAAGCAGGCCCTGCTCCGCCAGCTGTACGGCGATGCGGGCATCGAGCAGATGCGCCAGGTCAAGCGCGCGCTCGATCCCGATGACCGGCTCGCGCCGGGCGTGTTGTTCCCCGCGAGCCGGTAGGGCCGGTTGCCCAACCCGGCCCACGAGCGTCGGGCCTGTTCCGTGGGAAAGTCGGGCCGGTTGTCTCAACCTGGCCGGGAAAGGATCAACGCGTGCGTCTACGGTCTGTCCTCGGTCTCGGGTCGGCGGTCGTGTCGGGGCTCCTCGTCGCGACCGCGTGTTCCCGCGTTTCGGCGCCGGGCACCACGTCGTCGGGCGGGTCTGGCGCGGAGGACGCCGCGGCGTTCGTGCAGCGCGCAAACGCGACGTTGCTCGAGGACGCCAACGCCCTGTCGCGCGCACAGTGGGTTGCGGCCAACTTCATCACCGTGGACACCGAGGCGATGTCGGCCGCCGCGACCGCGGACTATGTCGCCTCGTCCATGCGCCTGGCCAAGGAGGCGGCCAATCACCCCGCCGACGGCACCGATGCCGACGTGGCGCGCCAGCTGCTGCTGTTGAAGCTGTCGGCGAGCCCGCTGCCGGCGCCTGCCGATTCGAAACTCCAGCAGGAACTCACGCGCATCGTCGCCGGCATGGAGGCCGTGTACGGGCGCGGACGGTACTGCCCGCCGGGCAAGCCGTGCCAGACGCTCGACGACCTGACGCGGCTGATGGCCACCAACCGCGACCCGAAGACGTTGCTCGAGGCGTGGGAGGGCTGGCACGCCATTGCGCCACCGCTGAAGGAGCCGTACGCGCGCTTCGTGCAGCTCGGCAACCAGGGCGCGAAGGAGCTCGGGTTTGCCGATCTCGGCGCGTTCTGGCGCGCGGGCTACGACATGCCGCCCGACGACTTCGCGCAGGAGGTCGATCGCCTGTGGACGCAGGTGAAGCCGCTCTACGACCAGCTGCACGCGCACGTCCGGCGACGCCTCGGCGAAAGGTACGGTACCGATGTCGTGCCGCAGGACGGCCCGATTCCGGCGCACCTGCTCGGCAACATGTGGGCGCAGCAGTGGGGCAACATCTACGAGCTCGTCGGGCCTCCGGGGCGGACGCCGGGCTACGACCTCACCGCGCTCCTGCGGGCGAGGAAGACCGACGCGCGCGGCATGGTGAAGTACGGCGAGGCGTTCTTCACGTCGCTCGGCTTCGCGCCGCTGCCGCAGACGTTCTGGGAGCGATCGCTGTTCACGCGTCCGCAGGATCGGGATGTCGTGTGCCATGCCAGCGCCTGGAACATCGACAACGTCGACGCCCTGCGCATAAAGATGTGCATCGAGATCCGCGACGAGGACTTCGTCACGGTGCACCACGAGCTCGGGCACAACTTCTACCAGCGTGCCTACAACGATCAGCCGTTCCTCTACCGCAACGGCGCCAACGACGGCTTCCACGAGGCGATCGGCGACGCGGTGGCGCTCTCGATCACGCCGTCGTACCTCGTGAAGATCGGCCTGCTCCAGGCCGAGCCGAAGACGCAGGACGATGTGGAGTTCCTGCTGCGGATGGCGCTCGACAAGGTGGCGTTCCTGCCGTTCGGGCTGCTCGTCGATCAGTGGCGGTGGAAGGTGTTCAGCGGGGAGATTGCGCCGGCGCAGTACAACACCGCATGGTGGGCGCTGCGGGAGCAGTACCAGGGGGTCAAGGCTCCCGGACCGCGGCCGGCCGACGCCTTCGATGCCGGCGCGAAGTATCACGTCCCGGCCAACACGCCGTACACCCGCTACTTCCTCGCGCACATCCTGCAGTTCCAGATGCACCGTGCGATGTGCAAGGCCGCCGGCCACACCGGGCCGCTGCACACGTGCTCGATCTACGGCAACGAGGAAGTCGGCGCGCGGCTGCAGAAGATGCTCGAGATGGGCGCCAGCAAGCCCTGGCCCGACGCACTCGAAGCACTGACCGGCGAGCGCCAGATGGACGCCACGGCGATTCTCGACTACTTCGCGCCGCTGCGCGAATGGCTGGAAGCGAACAGGTAGGGCGCTCCTTCCTCCTTCCTCCTTTCTCCTTACTCCTTACTCCTTACTCCTTCATGGCGGCCAGCCTGTTGGTCGCCGCCATGATGTCGCGCTTCAGGCGGCGCACCATGTCGGCCACGAGGTCGCGCCCACGCGCGGCTTCGCGGTCCACCATCGTCTTCAGCTCCCACAACGGCGTCGCCTTCAGCTCGGCGAGATCCTTCTCGACGCGCGCCATGTGCGTCTCGCATTCGGCGATGCGCCGCTCGAGCCGCAGCCGCGTGGCCTCGGGGTCGCTGCCGCGCACGGCTTCGGGGCTGCGCGCCCAGGCTTCGAGAATCCAGCGCAACTGCTCCTCGTCGCCGAGGGCATAGGCGCGGTTCGCCTCGATCATCAACGCGTGACGCCTGTCGCGTGCATGGTCGTCGTCTGCGAGATCCGGATGGATCGCCTTGGCGACGTCGCGGAACAGCCGGCGCACGGCGTCCGAGGTGAATCGCGCGGGCGGCGGCTCGGCGTGCCCGGCGTCCGTGCGCGGCGCGTTGCCATCGTCCACGGTCGCCTCATCGATCTTTCGCGACAGCTCGCCCAGTTCCGCCTCGGCGATTGCCAGCTCGAGCTCGTCGAGTTCGTCGTGCAGGCGCCCCACCTCGTGGCGGTACCGCAGCCTGAACGCCTCGAGCGAGGTTCTCGCCTCCTCGGCGGCGGCGGCGCGCTGGCGAAGCTGCGCCTCGAGCTCTGTGGCGCGCGCCTGCAGTGCGTCGAGGCCGTCGAGGGGTGAGTCTGTGGATACGAGCGATGTCACGGCGTAGGGGGATTGGGTTGGCCGGGCTCGGAGAGCCGGCCCTACCGCTTGCGTTGCTCCGAATGGTAGGGTCCGTTGTCCCAACGGGGCCGACCCTGTCACCGCAAGATGGTAGGGCCCGTTGTCCCAACGGGCCAATATCACGCAAAGAACGTGTAGTACGGCCCGCCGCGAGCGAGGCGGCGAACGTACAGCGCGAGTTCGCGCAGGTGGTAGTCGCCCCACATGCACGACTCGCCGCACGGGATCCTGCGGCCGCGCGGCACGTGGTCCCAGCCATTCGGCCGGTGGTACACGGCGTGCAGCAGCAGCCCCTGGTGCTTCGGTGATGTCGACAGGTACGGCTCGTCGAACAGCGTGCGGGCCGTCGTGAGTCCCGCGCCGACGTAGCGCCTGCCCGCGCGGGCGTCGCCGCGCGCCGCAACGAAGCGGCCCAGCCGGATGAGGCCCTGCGCGGTGATTGCCGCGGCGGAGCTGTCCACGGGCTCGTGGTCGTTGAAGGGATCGGCCGGACGATCGAGGTAGTCCGCGAGGTGCACGAGGCCGGGTGCGCCCGTGTCCCAATAGGGGACACCGTCTGTCGGCGTCTGCGCGATGTAGAAGTCCGCGGTCGCCCTGGCCGCCTCGAGATGACGCGACAGCACCGCGGCCTTGCCGCCGAACGGCTTCAGCTCGGCGTCCCTCAGCGTGTCGAGGAACTCGAGCTCCTCGGCGTATCCCGTGAGCACCCACGCCAGGCCGCGCGTCCACGTCGTGAACGGCGAGTAGCCCTGCTGGCTCGACGGGCAGCGGTAGGAGCCGTCGTTCAGGTTGAAGATCGACTCGTGCACCACGCGTCCGCGGACGTCGTAGGCGTCGCGGCCCTGGCCGAAGTACACGTTGAAGCGCGCGTTCGTGTCGGCGTGCTGGATCAGCCGCTGCAGGAGCGAGATGCGCCGGTCGCGTTCGCCCATCAACGCATGTCCCAGCCGATGCGCGACCGCGAGCGACCGCAGTGAGCGCATCGTGTCGGCAAACAGCGAGTGCGGGCCGTTGAACGAGTGGATGTAGCCGAGGCCGTCCGGCAGTTCCGTCCAGCGTGCCGCCTGCACGGCGCCCGACACCTTCAGGGCGAGCTCGTAGAACGCCACCTCCCACTCGTCGGCGTCGATGCGTCCCTCGCGCGCGAGCCGCAGCAGGTTGCCGTACGTCGACACGTTGTTGAAGCCGTGATCGTGCACGCCGACGTGACTCACGTGGCTGGCCATGTGCCGCACCGTGTTCTGCCGGCCGATCTCCAGCATCTCCGGATCGTCGGTCGCGTCGAACTGCAGGATCGCCGACCCGAACTGGAAGCCCTGCGTCCACTCCGTCCAGCCGCGCGACGTGTAGCGGCCGCCCACGGTGAACACGGGTGTACCGTCGGATGCCTTCCAGGTGCGTTCAATCGCCGCGATCTTCGAGGCCGACAGGTCGAAGAGACGATCGATGGCCGGCAGCAGCGCCTTCGGTGTGAGCTTGGAGTCGATGCGAATCATGGTGAAGAGGGGGGCTGGGCCGTGGGCCCCGGCATGCTACAGCCGACGAATGTGGAAGCCGCCGTCGAGGTGGATGACGTCCCCCGTCGTGAACGGGAAGTCGCCGGCGAGGAACGCGCGCACTGCACGACCGACGTCCTCGGCCGTCCCCCAGCGGCGCTGCGGCACCAGGCCTTCGGCCAGCAGCGCGTCGTACTTCTCCTTCACGCCGGCGGTCATGTCGGTGGCCATGATGCCCGGCCGCAACTCGATCACCTGTATGCCGTGTGCGGCGAGCCGCGCCGCCCACAGCTGCGACGTCATGGCGAGGCCAGCCTTCGAGACGCAGTACTCGCCACGATTGAGCGATACGGTGTCGGCCGAGATCGACGTCACGAAGACGATCTTGAATCCGGCCGACAGCGCCGGCGCGTACGGCTGCCCGATCCAGTGGTTGGCGACGGCTTGCGTCAGGAAGAACGGTCCCTGCAGGTTGACGCGCAGCAGTTCCTCGAACGACGCCTCGCTGGTCTCGGTCAGGTCGGCGCGCACGCGCGGCGCAATGCCGGCGTTGTTGACCAGCGCATCGACGCGGCCGAACGTCTCGAGCGTCCGCGCGAGCAGCGCCGCGCGGTCCTCGCGCACGCCGATGTCGCCCTGCAGCGGCACGAACCGCTGCGCGGCGTCCGGGGCCGCCTGCCCGCACAGCGCCGCCGTCTCCTCGGCCGCCGCCCCGTTGCTCGCGTAGTTGATCGCGACCGACCATCCTGCGGCGGCGGCCTCGACGGCGATGCCCCGCCCAAGGCCACGGCTTGCTCCGGTCACCAGTACCACGGGATGTGAAAAGGCAGAAGTCACAAGTCTGAAGTCAGAAGGGAAGTCACAAGGAAAGGAAAAAGGAAAAAGGAGAAAGGAGAAAGGAGAACGGGAATTGCGCTTCGCGCATTCTACTCGCCGAGGCGCTTCACACACGTCGTCAGGATGGCCACGAGCTCCGAGACCTCGACCAGCAGACGTTCGACGGTCGGTGGCGATTCAGGTCTGAAGGACGCCTTGACGACCGTCAGCCAGTGCTGCGATTCCTTTGCCTCCCGGAGTGCGCCGCGACGCAGGACGAGCAGATGGCGACGACTGTTGGCAGAATCTGCCTCGGCGCAATGAGCGCCGATCTTCAGAGGGGCTGGCCAGGCGTGCCTTTGGACTTTCCTCTTTGCCCTTTCCTTCAGACTTCAGACTTCAGACTTCTGACTTTCCTGGCCATGCCCAATCCCCGTCTCGCGTGCGAGAACGTCCAGCGTCCGCGCGTACAGCTCCTGCACTTCTTCCGGGCTGCTGGCGATAACCGTAAGTCCGAGC
>JAEYZV010000467.1 GCA_023427865.1 Acidobacteriota bacterium | reverse complement strand
CCCCACGGGCGTGGAGCTCGCGGGCGCCCTGGCGGAACTCGCCAACTTCTCGCTGGCACGCGACTTCCGCGCCATCGACACGAGCTGCGCGCAGGTACTCCTCATCGAGGCGGCGCCGCGGATCCTTGCGGCCTTTCCGGAGCACCTGCAGGAGCGCGCCGAGGCGTCGCTCCGCGACAAGGGCGTGAAGGTGCGCAAGGGGACGCCGGTGACCCACATCGACGCGCAGGGCGTGACGGTGGCCGACGGCCAACGCATCGAGGCCGCGACGGTGCTGTGGGCGGCCGGTGTCGCCGCATCGCCGCTCGGGCGTTCGCTGGGTGTCGAGGTGGATCGCGCTGGTCGCGTGCTCGTCAATCCAGACCTGACGGTGCCCGGTCGCGACGACGTGTATGTCATCGGCGACCTCGCGCACCTGTCGCAGGACGGCCAGCTGCTGCCCGGCGTGGCGCAGGTCGCGATGCAGCAGGGGGCGCATGCGGTCGAGAACATCCTGCGGCACTTCGGCAACCAGCCGCGCCGGGAGTTCCGGTACAGGAACTACGGCAACATGGCGACGATCGGTCGCAACTCGGCCATCGCCGACTTCGGCGGGCGGTGGACCTTCTCGGGCGGATTCGCGTGGCTGCTGTGGGTGTTCGTGCACATCATGCAGCTCACGGGTTTCCGCAATCGCCTCGCCGTCCTCATCCAGTGGGCATGGGCCTATCTCACGCACCAGCGCGGTATCCGGTTGATCACCGGCCACGATCCGGTCGAGGCGCCAGCCTCGCCCTCCTCGTCCTCGGCGCGGTAGCGGCGGTCGTGCCGCTGCCCTCACCGCTGCTCGCGGCGTGGCGGCACGCGTACGCGGTCGTCCAGCCCGTCGTCACGTCGGCGACCGCGCGGTTGCCAGTGCCTGCACTCGATCTGCTCGTCGTCTCGTTGGTCCTGGCGCTCGGGTGGGCCGCCTGGCGCCGCCGGGGCAGGTGGCGACTACTACCTGTGCTGATCACCCTGGCCACGATTCTGGCAGTGGGGTGGCTGCTGTTCCTGGCCGCGTGGGGCTGGCACTATCAGGTGCCGACGCTCGAGACGCGACTGGCCATCGATCCCGACGAGTTGTCGGCGGCGCGAGGTGAGCGCTTCGCCCGTGCAACCGTGGGGCTGCTCAACGCACTGCACGGTCCCGCACATGCGGAGGGATGGCCAACGCTCCAGCAGTTGCCGGAGACGCTGACCCCGCGGCTGGCCAACGTGCTGGCCCCGCTCGGCGTCCATCACGTGCCGGCGCTCGCGGTGCCGAGATGGACCGTGTTCGACAGGTACTTCCGGTGGGCTGGCGTGGACGGGATGACGAACCCGTACGGGCTGGAGGTGCTGATGAACAGCCGCGTGCTGCCGGTGGAACGGCCCGCACTCGCGGCGCACGAGTACGCACACCTGGCCGGTTTCGCCGACGAGTCGGACGCGAGCGTCGTCGCGTGGCTGGCGTGCAGGGACGGGGGCGCGAATCTCCAGTACAGCGCCGCGCTGGCCGTGCTGCCGCATCTCCTCCAGGGCCTGCCGCGCGAGGTGCGCCGACGCGTCACCGAGGAACTGGGCGACGGTCCACGGCAGGACCTGCAGGCCATCGCCGCGCGGCTGTCCGAGCAGCGTCCGCTCGTGCAGGCGTTCGCGTGGCAGACCTACGACCGCTTCCTGAAGGCGAACCGGGTGGGCGAGGGGGTGGCGCGCTACGATGCGGTCGCGCGCGTGCTCATTGCGGTCGGCGACCCCGTTACGGGGCGCCTGCGTCGGTTGCCGTCGGCGTGGCCTTCGTCTCGCCGCTGATCGAGACGCTGCCGTTCACGGTCTCGACGCGCAACGTGGGGCCGCCGCCGTTCAAGCGCCCCTCGTAGTGGCGTCGCTTCCGCTCGGCGTCGTCGACGCTGGCGAACCCCTCGACGCCGATCCCGCCGTTGACCGTCCGGACCGAGAGATCGGCGCGCTGCGACCCCGGCAGGGCGACCGACACCCCGCCATTGACGGTTTCGATCGTCGTGCCCGGGCCCGGCAGACCGCTCAGCGCCAGTTTGACGCCGCCGTTGACGGTTTCGGCCTTGCGAAGGCCCGCGACATCCCGCACGGCGATGCCGCCATTGACGGTCTCGAGCGCGACCGCGCCGTCGACGTTCTCGACCTCCACCTGACCGTTGACCGTCGTGAGCGTCAGCGTGACCGAGGGGGGCACGAGGATCTCGTAGCGCACCTCGACCTGCTGGCCCATGGAGAAGCCCTGATTGCGAGGCGTGACGAGGCGAACGAGGTCGGCGGTGACAGTGTCTTCGAGCCGCATGCGCCCGAGGAGGTCGCGGGCGCCCTCCTGGCTCACGGCGCGGGCGGTGCGATGGGCGACGACCTGAATGGTCGGGTTGGTGTGGGAGCGGACGGAGATGCTGCCGTTCGTGTTGTCGACTTCGAGGGTCGCTGTCGGGCTCACCTCGTAGGTCTTCTCCCAGCGGTCGCTGGCCTGTTCGCGCGGACCCGCGATCATCAGTTCACAGCCACCTGACGCGAGTGCGAGCGGCAACAGCAGGCACGCCAGGGGCGCACGCATGGGCAGAATCATCCTCACGCTCCTGTGAAGGCCATACGACAACGGTGCCCCAGTGTTCCGTCTGCGCGCCCACGTCGCCGTGAATCGCTGTGTCTCGATAGCCATTGCCTACCTCTCGATAGTATGGCTGCCGGCTTCCTCGCGGTCCGATCGGCTACCCGGTTCCGGCTGCCGCCGTCCACTCGAACGCATCGCGAGGCTCCCCTCCGGGGGCGCCCCGACAGTTGCATCCGCCCCTTGCTGGGCCGCACGGATCGTAATCCGCCAGACGGAATCGTAACCAGACGGCCCTCAACGAAGGTGTGTAGCTGTCGAAATACCGACAGATCTGGCGCTTTTTGCATGGTCCCGATGTCCAGGGTTGAGGCACGCCGGTTGCCCGAAGCAGGGGTATGGCACGTTCGCGCGCCCGCTGCTACTTCAGCCCGCTGCTGGCGCTTACCCTCCTTCTGGTTCACGCCGTCCCGGCACTCGCCGGCGCGGTCCGTCTGTATTGGGACCCCAACGCCGAGTCCGACCTCGCCGGCTACGTGCTCGTCTACGGCAGCGCGTCGGGTGTGTACACCCAGTCGGTGAGCCTTGCACCGACCGCGACGATGCACGAAGTCACTGGACTTGCCGATGGCACCTACTTCTTTGCCATTCGTGCGTTCAACACGGCGGGGTTGCAGAGCGGCTACTCGAACGAGGTGAAGGTGGTGGTGGCCAACACCGGGCTGCCCGCGCCCGCCATCACGCATTTCACGCCGGCGAGCGGCCCCGTGTCGGGCGGCACCACCGTGACGATCCAGGGCTCGGGCTTCCGCGCCGGCGCCGCGGTGCGATTCGGCGAGTTGCCGGCGACCGTGCTGAGCCTCACCGCCACGCGCATCGTGGCACGTACACCGGCGCACGCAGCCGGACTCGTCGCACTGTCGGTCGTCAACACGGACGGCAAGGGCGTGCAGCTGCCGTTGGCGTTCACGTATGGTGATCTCCCGCCGACGGTGACGAAGGTCGCGCCGCTCGTCGGACCGGCCTCAGGCGGCACCGTCGTGACGATCGACGGCACCAACTTCCAGCAAGGCGTGAGCGTCTCGGTCGGCTCCGCCGCTGCCACCGTCCTGTCGACCACGGGCAGCCGGCTGATGGCACTGATGCCGGCACATGCGCCGGCGACCGTGGGCCTGACGATCACCAACCCCGATTCGAAGTCCGTCACGCCGGAAGCGACGTTCACGTACAAGGCCGGTGGACCGGCGCTCACGCACCTGCTGCCCGACAACGGTCCGATGGCGGGCGGCACGACGGTCACGCTCGTCGGCAGCGGCTTCACGAGCGGCACGGCGGTGTCCTTCGGCGGTGTCGCCGCCACCATCCTCGGGCGCACCGCGGACACGCTGACGGTGCGCAGCCCGGCACATGCCGCGGGGCGGACGAGCGTGACCGTGAGCAACCCCGATGCGCTCGCGGTCACGGCGTTCGAGGGGTTCGAGTACGTCGACCCGGAAGCGCCGTTCGTGCGGTACTTCGCCGAGGGCGCGTCGGGTGGCTTCTTCGCGACGCGGTTCGCGCTGGCCAATCCGCACCCCGAACCGGTGCCGGTGGCGGTGACCTTCACCGACACGCAGGGCACGGCGACGGTCATGGACCTGGTGCTGCCGGCGACCTCGCGCATGACCATCGACGAGAGCAACCGGCCGCCGCTCGGCAGCGAGGCGTTCGCGACGCGCTTTGACGCGCCCAAGGTGATCGGCGTCGAGCGCACGA
>JAEYZV010000433.1 GCA_023427865.1 Acidobacteriota bacterium | reverse complement strand
GCCGGACGGATCGATCCCTGTGGCCGCACCACGTCGAGCGCGACCCTGATGTTGGCTCGCAACAACTCACGGGCGAAGAACGCCGCCAGCGTCAGCGCGCGCCACGAGCGTGAGGTGAAGCCGGCCGGCAGCACGCCGCCGCGCGCCAGCAGCGCGAGGATGACGTACCCGGCCACCGAACCGATGACGAGGTTGCCGAGGCTGAACTCGCCCTGCAACGCCGCCCACGCGAGCGCGAGAAGGACGTTGGCAAGCAGCATCTATCGCGCCCCTCCGAGCACCGTGTTCACGTAGGCGTCGCGCTGCAGCAACTGCTCCGCGCCTCGGGTCGCGAGCGAGAACAGCGGCTCGGCGCCGATCGTCATGCCGATGATCAGGACGTTCATCAGCGCAATCGTGCCGAGCAGGGGCGTGCCCGACGACGCCATGTCACGCACGCCGGCCGCCGGCGCCCAGAACGCCTGCGCCCACGTGCGTGCCATCGAGAGCAGCGTCAGCAGGCCCACCGCGAGCACGAGCCCGCCCACCCAGTAGGCACCGGCTCCGAACGCGCCCTGCACGATGGCCAGCTTGCCGAGGAAGCCCGAGAGCGGCGGCACGCCGGCCAGCGCGAACAGGGGAATCATCGCCAGGGCGGCAAACACCGGATGGTCCCGGTAGAGCCCGCCGAGGCCGGCGATGTCGGTCGTGCGGCGCAGGCGCAGCATCACGCCGCCGACGAGGAACAGGTTCGAGATCACCAGGATGTGGTGCAGCAGGTACAGGATGGCGCCGGCGATCGCCGCGGGCGTCAGCAGGCTGAGCGCGGCCGTCGTGTAGCCGATGTGCCCCACCAGGTTGAACGAGAGGATGCGCCGGAAGTCGCGCTCGTTCATGACGGCGACCAGGCCGACGACCATCGTGGCGGCCGAGGCGCCGAGCAACAGCGGCGGCAGCAGCGGCGCCGCTCCCTGGAACAGCAGCGTGAACACCCGGATCAGCGCGTAGACACCCACCTTCGTCAGCAGCCCGGCAAAGAGCGCACCGGTCGCCGCGGGCGGCGTGTGGTACGAGGCGGGCAGCCAGAAGAACAGCGGGAACAGCCCGGCCTTGATGCCGAAGGCGACGAGGAACAGCACCGCGAGCACCGCGTCGAGCGTCTCGCTGCTCGACGACGCCCACACGCGTGACAGGTCCGCCATGTTCAGCGTGCCGGCCACTCCGTAGACGAGGCCGAGCGCCGTCAGGAAGATCGACGAGGCGATGAGGTTGATGGTGACGTACTTGAACGCGGCCTCCACCTGCGCGCTCGTCCGGTGCAGCGCCATGAGCACGAACGATGCGACGAGCATCACCTCGAAGAACACGTAGAGGTTGAACATGTCGCCGGTCAGGAAGGCACCGGCCACCCCCATGAGCAGCAACTGTGTCAGGGGGTGGTACCCGAAGGCCTCGCGCCTCGGATCGACGCCGGCAAACGCCGCGAGCGTCACTGCCACGCCGACGATACCCACCGCCACCACGAGCATCGCCGCAAGCAGGTCGGCCACCAGCGAGATGCCGAACGGGGCGGCCCAGCCGCTCACCTGCAGCACCTGGATTCCCGCGCCGTCCACCCGGCGGAACAGCATCACCGCGCAGGCAAGCAGGACGACGGACCCGATGAGCGCGATCCAGCGCTGCGGAAGCGGCCGCTTGGGCGCCAGCATCAGGATCGCCGCCGTCCCGAGCGGCACGAGGATCGGCAGCACCAGCGCCGTCATCGCTCACGCCCCAGTTCGTCGACGTCGTCGGTGCCCGTCGTGTCGTGGACCCGATCGGCGAGCACGAGCGAGAACGCGAGCAGCCCGAAGCCGATCACGATCGCGGTGAGGACGAGGGCCTGCGGCACCGGATCGGCGTAGGGCGACACCAGGCGATCCGCCCCGTCGGGCACCACCGGCGGTCGGGCGCGCGTCAGCCCCCCGGCCATGAAGATCAGCAGGTTGGTGCCGTTGGAGAGCAACCCGAGGCCGATGATCAGCTGCGCGAGCCGACGTCTCAGCATCAGGTAGACGCCGGCGGCGTAGAGGACGCCGGACGCGAGCGCCAGCAGCGTTTCCACTCAGGACTCCTCGGCAAGGCTGAAGATCATCAGCAGGACGACGCCCGTGACTACGAGGAACACGCCGACGTCGAACACCACAGGGGTGCCCAGCGTGACCGGGTCTAATGACCAGACGGCTGACAGGAACGGGCGGCCCTGGAGCACCGCCGGCAGCCCGCTCATCAACGCGACGAGCAGCCCGATGCCGAGCAGGGTCAGCGGCTCGACGAGCAGGGCGCGCCTGGCGCGCTCCACACCGTAGGCGATCCCATACAGCGCGAACGCGGCCGCGGCCACCAGGCCACCGACGAATCCGCCACCAGGCTGGTTGTGACCACGCAGCAGGAGGAACAACGCAAACAGCAACAGCAGCGGCATCAGCACGCGCGCCGCCGTGCGGAAGATGGCCGACGTGGCAGGAGGCGCGTTCCCCGACGGCCGCCGATCCGGACGACCGGCAGCGGCGAGCAGGAGCAACGCCCGCACGCCGATCGCCGCCGTGGCGAGCACGGTGATCTCCCCCATCGTGTCGACCGCGCGGAAGTCCACGAGGATGACGTTGACGATGTTGCGTCCGTGGCCGATCGTCGGGCCGTACTCGACGAAGTACTCTCGGAGGCGCGCGGCCGTGTCCACCTTGGCCACCGACAGCGCCAGTCCGCCGACGACGATCCCGAGCCCCGCGGCGATCACGCCGTCGCGGGCCCGCACGAGCCTCGGCGACAGGGCTCCCAGCTTGCGAAACCGTCTGAACACCAGCACGTAGATGACGACGGTGAGCGTCTCGACCGAGAACTGCGTCATCGCCAGGTCTGGCGCGCCGAACAGGAGGAACGTCATCGCCACGCCGTACCCGACGGCGCCGAGCGACAGCACGGCCGCCATCGTGGTCCTGGCGAGCGTGGCCCCGAGCGCGCCGAGAATCACCACCGAGACGATCATCACCTCGTGCACGCGCACGGGCACCACCGGATCGACGGCCGGCATGCCGTGCGAGGTGAGCAGCGTCGCTCCCGTGACCACGACCGTCGTCATGACCACGGCCATCACGTACGAGCGCAACGACGCGCTGTGCAGGGCCGGCGCGATGGCGCGCCCCGTCGCGTCGAGCGCCGCCAGCGTCCACGTGTAGAGCCGCTCGCTGCCCAACGTCGGCACCGGCGTGCGGGTGCGGATGACCTCACGGCCGGCGTACGCCAGGCCGACGCCGATCAGCGTGACGACGCTGAGCAGCAACGCGGGCGTGAGCCCGTGCCACACCGCGAGCGCCACGGGCACGGGTGTGCCGGCAATTGCCGACGCCGCCGCCGCAACGGGGCCATTGGTGAGCAGCGGCAGCACGCCGAGCACGAGACCGCACGTCGCCAGCGCCAGGGGCGGCAGCCACATCTCCCATCCGGCCTCGTGGGCGTGTGCGAGGTCGACTGTCGCGGCAGGACCGACGGCGGCCGCATCGCCGGCTGCTGCCGGGCCTTCGGGAATCTCGTCGTCCGGGCCTGCGGTCCCTGTCTCATCGAAGGGAGGGACCTCGACCGTGTTCGCCGCTCGTTCGTGGAGGGTGGGGCCGGCTGTCGCAGCCGTGCCCGTCACCTGCTCGCCGACGAATGGCCCGACCCCGGCCAGCAATCCGGCGAGGCCGAGCAACACGCTCGCGACCACCATGGCTCCCAGCAACCACGCCGCGCCCTGGCCGCCGTGCAGCAGCGCCTCGTACGCGGCGTCCTTGCCGACGAACCCCAATGTCAGTGGCACGCCCGCCATCGACAACGCGGCGGCACCGCCCGCCAGTGCCGTGAGCGGCATCGCCCGACGGAGGCCGGTGAGCACGGTGACATCGCGCGTCCCGGTCTCGTGGTCGAGGGTGCCGGCCACGAGAAACAGCGCGCCCTTGTAGCAGGCGTGGGCGAGCAGGTAGACGAGCGCCGCCGTGATGGCCTCGGGTGTCCCCACACCGAGCAGCATCGTCAGCACACCGAGGGCGCTGACCGTCGAGTACGCGAGGATCCGCTTGAGGTCGACTTCCTGGACGGCCCTGTACGCCCCGACCACCATCGTCACGGCCCCGACGATGGCGACCGTGATGCCCCAGGACGCGGTCGCGGCGAGGATGGGCGACATGCGCGCCACGAGGTAGATACCCGCCTTCACCATGGTGGCAGAATGCAGATACGCGCTCACCGGGGTGGGCGCGGCCATCGCATTCGGCAACCAGAAGTGGAACGGGACCTGTGCCGACTTCGTGAAGGCGGCAAGCAGCACGAGCCCCGCGACCGCGGTGGCCATGGGATGCGCGGCGATCGTCTCGGCCTGTGCCGCCATGGCACCAAGGCTTGCCGTACCGGTGGCCTGCTGGAGGAGCACACCGGCGGCGAGCAGCGCGAGTCCGCCGCCCCCGGTGACGATCAGCGCCTGCGTCGCGGCGGTGCGCGCGTCCTCCCGTTCGTGCTCGAACCCGATCAGGAGGAACGACGTGAACCCGGTCAGCTCCCAGAACACGAACAACGTGAAGACGTTGTCGCTGAGCGCGACCCCGAGCATCGCGCCCATGAACGCGAAGAGGTACGCGTTGAAGCGGCCGGCGTGTGGATGCCCCTCGAGGTAGCGGCTCGCGTACAGGACGACGAGCGCGCCGATGCCGGTGATCAACACGGCGAACAGCAGGCCCAGCGCGTCGAGGTTGAACGAGAGGGAGAGCCCGAGCGAGGGCGCCCACTCCAGTTCGATGACGCGCGGGCCCGCGACGAGGGCACGACGCAGTTCAGCGGCCAGCAGGCCGGCAAGCAGCGCCGGCCACGCGGCCAGTAACCGCGCCGACGCGGGCCAGCGCGGCACGAGCCAGAGCGCCAGCAACGCGACGATGAACGGCGAGAGGATGGCGCCGGTGATCAAATCACTCCGAGGGCAACCATGGCTCGCGCCACCTTGATGAACCCGGCGATGTTGGCACCGTTGACGTAGTTGCCGGGCGTACCGTACTCCTCGGCCGTCTCGAAGCACCGCTGGTGGATGCCGCGCATGATGTCGGCGAGCCGCTGCTCGGTGTACTCGAACGTCCAGGCGTCACGGCTGGCGTTCTGCTGCATCTCGAGGGCGGAGGTCGCCACTCCCCCGGCGTTGGCCGCCTTGCCCGGTCCGAACGCCACGTCGTGATCGTGGAAGACCCTGACCGCTTCCGGCGTGGTCGGCATGTTGGCGCCCTCGGCCACGACGCGGCACCCGTTCTTGACGAGCGCCTGCGCGTCCTTGCCGTTCAACTCGTTCTGCGTCGCGCACGGCAGCGCCACGTCGCACGGCACGTCCCAGATGCTGGCGGTGGTCACGTGGCGACCACGCCGCATCATCGACGTGTAGCGCTCGATGCGCCCCCGCTCCACTTCCTTGATCTGCTTCACGCAGCCGAGGTCGATACCGTCGGCGTCGTGCACGACACCGCCGGAATCGGAGCAGGCGACGACCTTCCCGCCGAGTTCATGGACCTTCTCCATCGTGTAGATGGCGACGTTGCCCGTGCCCGACACCACGCACGTCTTGCC
This sequence comes from Acidobacteriota bacterium, assembly GCA_023427865.1. Classification (GTDB taxonomy): domain Bacteria; phylum Acidobacteriota; class Vicinamibacteria; order Vicinamibacterales; family Vicinamibacteraceae; genus Luteitalea. Next base: position 5,889 of record JAEYZV010000433.1, on the reverse strand, counting down.
CTCGAGCGTTTCGCCGCGCGCCTTGAGCATCTCCTGCACGAAGTACACGAGCCCGTACCCCGTCGCCTCGCGGCGCACGAGCGCCCCGCCCCAGTCGAGCCCCTTGCCGGTCAGCACGCCCGACTCGTACCTGTTGGGGATGCGCTTGTACTGGCCGAAAAGATAGCCGATTTCGCGCTGGCCGACGCCGATGTCGCCGGCGGGCACGTCGGTGTACTCACCGAGATGGCGGTAGAGCTCGGTCATGAAGCTCTGGCAGAAGCGCATCACCTCGCCGTCGGAGCGGCCCTTCGGGTCGAAGTCGGATCCGCCCTTGCCGCCGCCGATGGGCATGCCGGTGAGGGCGTTCTTGAAGACCTGCTCGAAGCCCAGGAACTTGATGACGCTCAGGTTCACCGACGGATGGAAGCGCAGGCCGCCCTTGTAGGGGCCGAGGGCGCTGTTGGACTCGACGCGGAACCCGCGGTTGATCTGCACCCGCCCGGCGTCGTCCTGCCACGGCACGCGGAAGATGATCTGCCGCTCGGGCTCGCAGAGCCGCTCGATGGCACGGTCGTCGCGGAACTCGGGGTGCTTGGACAGGACCGGGCCGAGCGACCCGAGCACCTCGGCGACCGCCTGGTGGAACTCGGGTTCACCGGCGTTGCGGCGCAGGATGTCCTGATGGAGCGCCTGCAGTTCCTCGTTGTCGTGTAGCAGCATCGTCCTTGTCGTCCTCGAATTCTGGCGGTCCACGCCACGCGCGCGGGCCTGGCCGCGGGAGGCTGGAAGCGTGAAGAAGATGGCGGCGCGGCCGTATCGGGCGCCGGTCCACGAAGGGCTCACACCCCCGCGCCGCACCATACCGATGGTAACCGTGGGAGCACCGGCCTGCACGGCATCGTGGCAGGAAAGCCGTGGATTCCTTCGCGGCCGCCGCGCCGGTGAGGCGTTGAGGCGCAACAGTTCTATCACGCACCAGCTGGACGCCGCCGAGGATTCTCGCCGATGCATTTCAGCCTGTAAGCACCATTCCCTTCTGCAACGGGCGGCGCAGGCGCCGACGACCTAGAATGCCGCCCATGGCCAAGCGGAAGCCGGCCCAGCCCGGCGGATCCCCGCTCGAGGGGGTACACCTCTCGGAGCTCATGGAGTTCCGACCCGACAAGGGCGTCATCCGCCTGCACGAGCAGCGGGTCGTGATCCTCAGCGCGGCCGCCATGGGGCTGCTGCGCAAGGAACTGCTCGACACGCTCGGATCGGCCACGACGCGGCGCCTCCTCCTGCGGTTCGGCTTTGCCGACGGCTACCACGACGCGGTGAACCTGCGCGAGCGGTACGGGTGGAACGACGCGCTCCAGGCGTTGCGTGCGGGCGCCACGCTGCACACCCTTGCGGGCATCGTGCGCGCCGAGATCCGCGCGACCCGTCACGATGCTGCCACGGGGCGCTTCGAGCAGGAGATGGTGTGGCACGACTCCTACGAAGCCGAGCAGCACGTGCACCACTACGGCGTGGGCACCACGCCGGCCTGCTGGTCGCTCGTCGGGTACTCGAGCGGGTTCACGAGCGCCTGCATCGGCAGGGAGGTCTACTTCCGGGAAGTGAGCTGTGTCGGCGCCGGATCGCGCACCTGCACCGCGATCGGTCGCGACGCCGAGAGTTGGGGGGCGGACCTCGCCGACCTCCGCGCCGACTTCCAGACGACGGATCTCGGCGAGGAGATCGAGCGCCTTCGCAAGGCCGTCAGCCGGCGCGTGAAGGAACTCGATCGACGCGAGCGCCTGCTCGAACGTCGCGAACGCGAGCTCAACCTCCTGCGCGAACGCGTCACGCGCCACGCCGCGGCGCGCCACTTCGTCGCGGCCAGCCCCGCGATGCAGGACGTGCTCGAGCTCGCCGCGCGCGTCGCGCCGCTCGACACGACGGTGCTCGTGTACGGCGAGAGCGGCACGGGCAAGGAGTTCCTCGTGCGCCTGATCCACGACGAGAGCCCCCGCGCCGGCGCGCCGTTTGTCAGCATCAACTGCGCGGCGCTCAACGAGCCGCTGCTCGAATCGGAGTTGTTCGGCCACGTTCGCGGCGCATTCACGGGCGCCGTGCGCGACAAGGCCGGGTTGTTCGAGCTGGCCGGCAGCGGCAGCATCTTCCTCGACGAAGTCGGCGAGATGCCGGCGACGCTGCAGGCCAAGCTGCTGCGGGCGCTGCAGGAGCGCGAGATCCGCCGGGTGGGCGGCGAGCGGATCATCAAGGTGCAGGCGCGCGTGGTGGCGGCCACCAATCGCGATCTGCGCGCCGCGGTCGAGGCCGGCACCTTCCGGCAGGACCTCTACTTCCGCCTCGCCGCGTTCACCATCACCGTGCCGCCGCTGCGCGACCGCCGCGACGACATCCCGCGGCTCGTGCACGAGTTCCTGACGCGCGCGGCCACGCGCATGAAGAAGGACGTCACGGCGGTGACCGCCGATGCCATGGCCGCACTCATGCAGTACCCGTGGCCCGGGAACGTGCGCGAGCTGCAGCACGCCGTGGAACGGGCCGTCATTCTCGCCAACACCTCGAGCCTCCGCCGCCGCGACCTGCCGCCGGAAGTCACCGGGACCACACGGTTGCGGCCGCACGCCGAGACGCTCGACCTGCAGGAGAACGAGCGCCAGCTGATCGAGCGCGCGCTCGAGACGTTCGGCGGCAACCGACGCCGGGCCGCCGAGGCGCTCAACATCAGCACCGTGACGCTCTGGCGCAAGATGAAGCAGTTCGGCCTTTCAGCCTGAAACGACGCCGCGCGCGGACGAAATGCCCGACGAGCAGATCGGCCATGACGGGGCCGATCTCCGGCTCCGGGCGCGATGGCACGATCCCTGCCCCTCCACCGGTCGATGAAGAAGGCACTCTCCGAGCCCCCGGCTGACGGCATCCCCGCACATGCGGCAGCCGCCGAACCCGTGCGCGCCTTGCCGCTTCGCCTCGAGGTGTCGGCGGCTCCCCGCATCGACCGCCAGGCCCGCGCCTACGCCGAGTACCGGTTCTTCGCAGGCCTCGCGCCGGTCGGCGACGTGCGGTCGGCGCGCATCCGGCTGCGACATCTCGACGACCGAGCGGATGCGGTCGTCTGTTCGGTCGTCATCGTGCACGACGACGGGACGGTGCTCCGGTTCCGCGCGACCGGCACCCATACGTACGAGGCGATCAACAAGGCCTCGGAACGACTTCAGAGAGAGATGACCGTTTCACATTGAAATCAGACCGCGCCACGCGCGCAGGCGCTGCGGGCGGTCGCACACAGGAATTCCCTGAGGAATTCACTGATTCCAGCGTGACGGACGCGCAGGGCGACATGGCCGGGGTCTTGCCTCTTAGAGGGGCATGACTCCTTCGCGCATCGTGTGTGCGGTCGACTTCTCCGCCAACGGCAGGGCCGTGCTGGCGCAGGCCGTCGCCCTGGCAGGTTGGCACGAGGCGGAGCTGGACGTCCTCTTCGTGCGGCCGGGGTCGCGCGCAAAGGACGCGGCCGGCGACGACGGGCTGCGTGCCCACCTCGTGGAGTTCGTGCGTCAGGCAGCGCCGGCGCACGTCCGCACGTCGGCGTTCGTGCACGGCGGCGAGCCCGTGTCGTCGGTCGTCGATCACGTCGCGGAACGACCGGCCGACCTCGCGATCGTCGGGCAGGACGGGCCGCGTCGAGCCCTGTTCTGGTCGCGCGGGCGCTTCGCCGCGGCCGTCGCGCGCCGCATCTCCATCCCGGTGATCACGGTCACCAGCCGGACGCCGCTGATCGCACCCGAGGCGCAGTTCCACCGCATCGTCTGTGCCGTGGATGACTCGTGCGCGGCGGCCAAGGCCCTGCGCACTGCCCTCGGCCTCGCGCAGCAGAGCGGCGGTCGGCTCACCGTGCTGCACGTCATCGATCGCGATCGGCAGGCACCGATCTACGCCGCGTCGAGCGCCTCGCGACTGCTCGGCGAGTTCGACGCGCGGGCACGCGGGATCGCGACGCAGCTGAGAAGCCTCGTCCCCGACGCGGCACTCGATTGGTGCGAGGTCGACTACCGCGTGCTGCCCGGCGTGCCGCAGGCGGTCATCACGGCAACCGCCGCGGCCGATGCGGCCGACCTCCTCGTCGTGGGTCGCCCGCCGCAGTCATGGTTCGGCGCCATCGGCTCGACGGTGAGCGCCGTCCTCGCACGCGCCACGTGCCCCGTGCTGACGGTGCCCGGGGCGGCCGGCGTGCGCGACGCCACACCGGCACACCGGAACGCGCCGGTCGACATCGCCGAATTCCGCGCGGCGACCCTGGCGGCGCGCGCGCGGCGGCCAGCCGAGGAAGAACGCACGCTGTGGACCAGTTGATCGTCGAGGGACTTCGGCGCACGGCGCTGCCCCTCACGCACATCGTCGGACGGATCGACGAGCAATCGGGGGCGGCAGCGACGCAGCCGGCGCTCGACAACGACATCGAACGGAAGGAGTTCTCACCATGAATCCGTACATCCTCCTCACCTCACACGACGCTCGCGCCACGGCGCTCGAACTGCGCACGCGCCTGACCGCGTGGCACGACGCCATGGTGCAGCACGAACGTCGGCTCAGGAACGGCCTCGCCGACGAGAGTTGCGACGACGACTGCGCACACGCCGACGCGCGGCTGCTCTGGGCCGAGGCCGTCTCGGTGTTCGGTCCGCGCGCGCACGAACTCACGTTCCTGCAGTCGCGTGCCGCGGGGGCGACGTGAGCGCGCCGATCTCCGAGCGGCATCCCGAGGCCGATCGCGTGCGCCGGCTGCTGGAGACGTGGCTCTGCAGCGACGACGCGGTGATGGTCCTGATCGACAGGACGCGCGCGATCAGCTACATGCGCGGCTTCGGGTTGTCGCCCTGTCAACTGGAATTGCTGGGAGTCCAGATAGAAGAGAACGTGCGGGTGCTGCTCACCGATGCGGCCCCCGCCGTTTACGCAAAGGAGGAGTGAGGGGTCCGGTCGTGTTCGGCCTGGTGCTCGTGGCCGCTGGCGCGGTCGCCGCGCTGCTCGTCGGCTTCTTCATGTGGCGAGACGAGTGGAGACGGCAGCCGGGGTAGCGCACGACCGGAGACTCACACGATCTGAGCCGGGGGTGGTCCCGGTTCCGACGGCGGATCCTGCATCGGAACGGGTGCCGGTTCGGTCGGCGGCGTGGCAGGCACCTCGTCATCGTCGCGGTCGCGGTCACGATCACGCGGGTCTGGCGGGCTCGGCGGTTCGTCCGGAATGCCGGACGTCGCTCGCGGGACGTCAGCGAGTGCACGAATCAGCTTCAAGGTGTCCGTCATCTCGATCTCCTTGGCTCGCGATGCCCTTTCTGCCTTGCCTGTCGCGGGATGCGACAGGCGTCGTTGCCTCGATGGCCCGTTCGCGACCCTCGCGGAGGACCTTTGCAAAGACGGCGCCGCGTGGACCATCATCCTCGGCCCATGGCCGACCGACATCCGCGGCGCATCCGCCTGACTCCTGACCGCCGCGCCACGCTCGTGGCCGGCCTGCAACGACATTTCGATGCCGAGTACGACGAACCGCTGAGCGCGTTCCGTGCCGAGGCACTCGTCGACTTCTTCCTCGAGCGGCTCGGCCCGGCCGTCTACAACCAGGGCGTGCATGATGCGGCGGCATACGTGCAGGACAAGCTCGCCGACATCGAGGGCGACCTCCACGAACCACTGCACGACTGACCGTCGCGACGCGAGGCGGCGCCGGCGCGCGGCGGGCGCACGCGTTCACCGTACGTAGCCGCCGGGCCTCGCCCGGCGGGCTGCGCGTCGGGGAGCGCCCGACGCCTACGTAGTTGCGGAGCGCTGTGCTCGATCCCGCGGAGCCGAAGGTCGACGGCCGATCGCCGAAGGCCGTCCCATGTGGTGGCTGCGCACGCGTGTGTGATGA
>JAEYZV010000385.1 GCA_023427865.1 Acidobacteriota bacterium | reverse complement strand
CCTCGGCACGGGCGCGAGACGTGGTGCGCGGGCTCGCGTCGGCGGAGGCGCGCGCCATCTTCCTGCGGCACGGCTTCGCCGCCCCTCCGGACGACGTCGTAGATGCAGCTGACCGCCGATGAACTCGCCATCCTCGCGCTCAGCCTGCGCGTGGCGGCGTGGGCGACGCTTGCCAGCGTGCTGCTCGCGCTGCCGGTCGCGCTGCTGCTCGCGCGCGGACGCTTCTGGGGCCGCTCGCTCCTGAATGCGCTCGTGCACCTGCCGCTCGTGCTGCCACCGGTGGTGACCGGCTACCTGCTGCTGCACGTCTTCGGCACTCGCGGTGCGGTGGGCAGCTGGCTCGAGGAGACGCTCGGCATCGTGTTCGCGTTCAGGTGGACCGGCGCAGCGCTCGCCGCAGCCGTCACCGGGTTCCCCCTCGTCGTCCGCGCGGTGCGACTCGGCATCGAGCAGGTGGACACGCGCTTCGAGGAGACCGCGGCCACCCTCGGCGCGAGCCCGCTGCGCATCTGGCTGACCATCACGCTGCCGCTCTCGCTGCCGGCGATCGTCGCCGGCGCCATACTCGGCTTCGCGAAAGCGCTCGGGGAGTTCGGCGCCACGATCACGTTCGTGTCCAACATCCCGGGCGAGACGCAGACACTCGCGCTCGCCATCTACGCGGCCACGCAGACGCCGGGCGGCGATGCGCAGATCCTGCGCCTGCTCACGCTGTCGATCGTCGCGTCGCTCGTCGCGCTGCTCCTCTCGGAAGCACTCGTGCGACGGACGCAGGTGGGCGGGCGCTGATGCTCGAGGTCGCGATCACACACCACGTCGGCACGCTGCGGCTCGACGTCACGTGGACGTTCGGCGCCGGCCTGACCGCCATCGTCGGTCCCTCCGGCGCGGGCAAGACGACGCTGCTGCGGCTGATCGCCGGCGTGGCACGCCCAACGTCCGGGATCATCCGCCTCGACGGCGACCTGCTCGTGGACACGGCGCGGAACGCCTGGTGCCCGCCGCATCGCCGGCGCATCGGTTATGTGTCGCAGTTCCCTTACCTGTTCCCCCACCTGTCGGTGAAGAACAACCTCCGGTACGCGCAGTGGTGCGCACGTGCCCCGCTCGGCTCGGGAATCCTGTGGGACGAGGTGCTGGCGCTGCTCGATCTGGGCGCGCTGCTGAATCGATCGACGCGGACGCTCTCGGGCGGCGAGCAACAGCGTGTGGCGCTGGGTCGGGCGCTGCTGGCCGCGCCCCGCATCCTGCTGCTCGACGAACCATTGACGGCAATCGACCTGGAGCGACGGCACGAAATCCTGCCGTATCTCGACCGGGTGAGAGCGTCCGCGCGCCTGCCGATGCTGTACGTCACGCACACGATCGCGGAGGTGCAGTCGCGCGCCGATGCGCTGCTCCACCTCGACGACGGCCGTATCGGCGCGACCACAGCAGCGCCGCCGTGACGGGGGCGTGCATCACCGCGCTACACCTTGATAGCAGCGCGGCGGCTGCCCTATCATGCCAAGTCGAGTCCGCGCCCATCCATGGTTGACACCGCTCCCCCTCCGGCCGTCGCTCCTCTCGTGCTGCTCGTCGACGACTATGCCGATGCCCGCGAGATGTACGGCTACTATCTCGCGCGGCAGGGGTATCGCGTCGAGGAGGCGGCAGAGGGCCACGAGGCGCTGGCCAAGGCACTCACGCTGCTGCCCGACATTATCCTGATGGACCTCTCGCTGCCCGGGATCGATGGCTGGGAGCTGGCGCGGATGCTCAAGCAGGACGCGCGCACGAGCGCGATTCCGATCATCGCGCTCACGGCGCACGCCCTCAATGGCGAGGAGCAGCGGGCACGTGGGGCCGGCTGCGACGCGTTCGTGACCAAGCCCTGCCTGCCGCAGGCACTGGCCGCCGAGCTCGCCCGGGTCCTCGAAGCGGCGCCCTCGCGCAACTGACCGATGGGCGCTCGCGCGCCGACGCAGGTCGTGTCACGCGCTGTCGCGGTTCACGAGCTTGTTGAAGTTGCTCTTCTCCCCGTCAGCTGTCTTCTCCTGCACCACCAGCGCGAGGTTGTTCTCCTCGAACTGCTCGAACCACTCGTCCCAGCTGATCTCCTGCAGCGACTCGCCGCTGTAGCCGGGAAAGTCGAGCCGGATCATGCCGACGTCGCTCTGGCTGCCGGTGCCCTTGACGCATGCCGGCCTGGCGTTGCGCGACTCGGCCCACTGTCGGATGCGGTCGTGATCGGTCAGTGCTTCGCTCGTGGCCATCGTTGGTGCTCCACGTCGTTGGTGATGCCGCGGGCCGGGACAGCACGCCTTGCCCGTGGCTTCGTGCGACGGGGCGGGACCGCCCGCCCCGCCCCGGTCGATGCCGCGCCTGGTCGGCGCATGGCCGGCTATTGCGTGCGCGTTGTCGCGTTCTGGGCCGCGCGCGCCATCTCGAGGTGCTTCTTCAGCTTCGGCAGCGACTCGGTCGCGTACGCCTTCAGCTCGCCGTGCTGCAGTTGCGTGCTGGCCTTCTCGTACATGGCGATCGCCTTCTCGTGCGCCTTGACCATCTCGGTCGCGTAAGCACGGTCGAACGCCTCGCCGTCGAGCGCCGACAGCTTGTCCTGCAGCTGCTTGTGCTCCGGCTTCAGCGGCGGCGCATTGCTGGCCGCGCCGGCGTCGAGCGCAATCGCCTGCAGCTTCTCGTTCGCCTGCTCGTGGTGCTGCTCGAGCGTCTGCGCCAGTTGGCGAACGCCCTGTGAGCTGGCCTTCCCGCCTGCAAGTTCGGCCAGCTGGATCTCGGCGCGATTGCCTTCCATCGCGGTCGTCAGGAACGTCCGATCGGCGGCAGCCAGCGCGCCGGCACCGGGCTTCACCGGATGCTCGGCGGCCGTACGGCCTCGCTGGTCGGTGTCGGTGCCCTGCG
>JAEYZV010000362.1 GCA_023427865.1 Acidobacteriota bacterium | reverse complement strand
CGTCAGCTCGGTCGTACGGACCTCCGCATCACGCCCATCGGATTCGGTGCCTGGGCGATCGGCGGAGAGTGGCGGTTCGGATGGGGCCCGCAGGACGATGCCGAATCGATTGCGGCGATTCGCCAGGCAGTCGGTCGGGGCATGAACTGGATCGACACCGCGCCCGCGTACGGCCTCGGGCACTCGGAAGAGGTCGTGGCCCGCGCGCTCGCTGACGTACCGAAGTCCGAGCGACCGTACGTGTTCACCAAGTGCACGCTCGTCTGGGGTGAAGACCGCGTCGTGCGGCACGATGTCACGTCGGCGTCGATCCGCCGAGAGGTGGAGGACAGCCTGCGTCGGCTCCAGGTGGAGGTGATCGACCTGTACCAGATGCATTGGCCGCGCTGGGCGGCACAGGCTGAACCCTCGCCCGGCAGCGTCGCCGAAGCCTGGGAGACGCTGGCCGACCTCCAGCGCCAGGGTAAGGTGCGCCACATCGGCGTGTCGAACTTCACGGTCGAGGATCTCGAGACGGCGGGCCGCATCGCTCCCGTCGGATCGCTCCAGCCGCCGTACTCCATGCTCCGGCGAGCCATCGAAGCCGAGGTGCTGCCGTATTGCGAGGATCACGGCATCGGGGTGATCGTCTACAGCCCGATGCTGTCGGGTCTGCTCACCGGCGCCATGACGCGCGAGCGCATCAGCCAGTTGCCCGCCGGCGACTGGCGGCGTAACAACAAGGAGTACCAGGAGCCACAGTTGTCGAAGAACCTTGCACTCGTCGAGGTGCTTCGTGCCATCGGCGCTCGACACGGCCGTACGCCCGGCGAAGTGGCCATCGCGTGGACACTGCGCCATCCCGCAGTGACAGGAGCCATCGTGGGCGGCCGATCGGCGCGTCAGGTGGATGGCGTCATCGGCGCGATGAGCTTCAGGCTGTCGGAGCCGGAACTCGCCGAGATCGAGCGCGCGCTGCCGCGCGATTGACATGACCGACGAACGCCTCTCGATCGTCGACATCTTCAAGGTCGGCGTCGGGCCGTCGAGTTCCCACACCCTCGGACCGTGGCGCGCGGCACAGCAGTGCCTGCGGCAGTGGAGCGAGGTTCCCGGGCTCGACGGTCTGGAGGCGGTCGTCGTCCACCTGTTCGGCTCGCTGGCAAAGACCGGTCGCGGGCACGGCACCGACATCGCCGTCATCGCGGGATTGCTCGGGGCCGATCCCGAGACGTGCGAGATGACCGAGGTGCAGGCGCACGTGCAGGATGCGCTCGGCACGCATTCCGTGCAGCTCGCCGACGGTCCTCGGGTGCGTCTCGATGTGCGCTTCCATGCAACGGAGACGCTCCCGGCGCATCCAAACGGGCTTCGCTTCGAGGGTTCGTGGGCTGATGGCCGACGTCACGTCCTGACCTGCTACTCGACCGGTGGCGGGTTCGTGGTGTGGGAGGGTGCCGAGCGGCAGTCGGGGCCGACCGTCCGGCTGCCGTATCCGATAGACACGGCCGCGGACGTGCTGCGGTGGTGCGCGCACACGACGATGTCCGTGTCGGAACTCGTGCGTGCCAACGAACGTGCGTGGCGCTCCGACGAGGAGACCGACGCATACCTCGCGCGCATCTGGCGGGTGATGCGCGAATCCCTGTACCGCGGCTGCCATACGCCGGGCGTCCTGCCGGGCGGGCTGAACGTGCGACGACGCGCGGCGGACACGAATGCGCGTTTGCTCGGACGCGCGCGGCAGGGCGCGGCGTGTCACGACGGGACCGAAGCTCCCGCGACTGCCTGCGGTGGTCGCGTGTCGCCGGTGGAGGCCGCCATCGATGCCTGGTGTGCGGCCATTGCCGCCCATGGCGACGACTTCGCCTGGACGCTGGACTGGGTCACCGCCTTTGCGCTGGCAGTCAACGAGGAGAACGCATGCTTCGGCCGCGTCGTCACCGCGCCGACGAACGGGGCGGCCGGCGTGGTACCGGCGGTGCTCGCCTACGATGTCGTGTTCAGGGCGCCGGAGCCGTCCGCTGATCGGATCGCCCGGTTCCTGCTCGTGGCCTCGGAGATCGGCTGCCTGTTCAAGAAGGGGGCGACGATCAGCGCCGCGATGGGCGGATGTCAGGCCGAGATCGGCGTATCGTCGGCGATGGCTGCGGCAGGGTTGGCCGAGGTCCACGGCGGCTCACCGAGCCAGGTGCTCATGGCCGCCGAGATCGCGATGGAGCACCACCTCGGCCTCACGTGCGACCCGGTCGGCGGGCTCGTGCAGATCCCCTGCATCGAGCGGAACACGATGGGCGCGGTGAAGGCGATCACGGCCGCGCAGCTCGCGCTGGCCAGCGATCCGGCGCATGCGAAGGTGTCACTCGACGCGGTCATCGAGACGATGTGGTCCACCGCGCAGGACATGAGCGCGAAGTACAAGGAGACAGCCGACGGCGGCCTCGCGCTGCACATCCCGCTGAGCCTGTCGGAGTGCTAGTTCGGGCGCGTCGCGTCGCCGGTCTCGATCTCACCACCTCGGCTCGCGGCGTCCGCCACCGCCGCCGTATCCGCCGCCACCGCCGCGGCTGCCACCGCCGGGCCGACGTCCGCCGCCACCACCGCCAGGGCGTCCACCGCCGCCGCCGAAACCGCCACCACCGCCGAAATCACCAGGACCGCGCTCGGGGCGCGGGCGCGCCTCGTTCACCGCGATGGTGCGGCCGCCGATGCTCGCACCATCGAACTGCTGGATGGCCTTCTCGGCATCCTCGTCGTTCGCCATCGACACGAACGCGAAACCGCGCGGACGGCCGGTCATCCGGTCGCGCATCACGGTGACGCTTTCGACGGCGCCCGCTTGCGCGAACATCTCCTCGAGTTCAGGCTCGCTGATCTGGTACGGGATGTTCCCGACGAACAGGCTCTTGGCCACGCTGACGTTCCCTCCTTGCCTGACGTGCCGGACGCACGCGACGTCCATTCGGAAGATGCCGGAGACGCTGCGGTCTCCGCTCACAGGCACGCGAGCCGAATCGAGTCAGGCGAGCTCGAAACTCGTGGCGTAGAGTCTGGCTGTCCTTCCAGTGTGTGACGGTACCACCGCGGCGCGCCACCTGCAATCGGGATTGGTTAGCTCGACAGATCTCTTGCAGAGCGCCCCGCGCGTGCATAGAGTGCGCCTCATGCTCGCACTCCTGTTCGCCCTCCTGCTCGGAGGTGCCGGCCCCGTCGCGTCCGTCACGCGACCGGCCGACGCGGCGCAGCCGGCCACGTCATCGGCGTCACGCACCACCGCCCGGCCGTCCGATCGGCGCAACGTCGACGTGCCCGATACCGACACGCACGTGGCCCTCGGCGCCTTCGACACGGCGGACGCCTGGATGGCGCATCGCGCGCGCGTCAGGCAGCAGATCCTTGCGAGCGCCGGTCTCGATCCCTTGCCCGAGCGCACGCCGTTGAACGCGCAACGGTTCGGCAGGCTCGAACGCGACGGGTACACCATCGAGAAGATCCTGCTCGAAACCTGGCCCGGCTTCTACCTCGGAGGCAATCTCTACGTCCCGGACAAGCCCGGCAAGCACCCCGCCGTCGTCTCCCCGCACGGACACTGGAACTACGGTCGTCTCGAGCACCAGCCGCTCGCGTCGGTACCGTTGCGCGCAGCAAATCTCGCGCGCCGCGGCCACGTGGTGCTCATCTACGACATGGTGGGCTACAACGACACGAACCAGGTGCCGCACTCGTTCCATGGCGCGCGGGAAACGCTCTGGGGTTTCGGTCCCCTCGGACTCCAGCTCTGGAACTCGATGCGCATCGTCGACTACGTCGCATCGTTGCCGGAAGTGGACGCCTCCCGCATCGGGGCGACCGGCGCGTCGGGCGGTGGCACGCAGACGTTCCTGCTCGCCGCCGTCGACGACCGCATCGCCTATGCGGCGCCGGTGAACATGGTGTCGGCCTACATGCAGGGCGGCTCCTACTGCGAGAACGCACCGGGCTTGCGACATGGGATCAGCAATCTCGACATCGCTGCAGCATTCGCTCCCAAGCCGATGCAGCTCGTGTCAGCCACCGGCGACTGGACGAAGAACGTGCCGAACGAGGAGTACCCCGCCATCAAGCGGATCTACGCGCTGCTCGGCGCCGAGGCTGGGCTGACCCACACGCAGGTGGACGCGCCGCACAACTACAACCAGCAGACGCGTGAGGCCGTCTATCGCTTCCTCGATCGGCAGGCGTTCGGGACGGCCGACGAAGGGAAGGAACGCTCGGCGCCCGTCGAGAAGCTGGGCGACATGCTTGCACTCATGGCGCGTGAGCGGCCCGCGAATGCGGTTGACTACGTGGGGCTCTTCGCGTCCTGGCGGCAGACGGCGACATCCCGAGCGGAGGCGACGCAGGACCTCGAGGTGCTGCGCTCACGCCTCCGCCAGGTCGTCGCGCTGCCGACCGCTTCGACCGTGACGCGCGACAGCGTCGGCGTCATCACGCGCGGGTACGGCGACCGCGTCCCGAGCGCCTGGACAC
>JAEYZV010000302.1 GCA_023427865.1 Acidobacteriota bacterium | reverse complement strand
GGCCGGCATCCTGCAGGTGGTGTGGATCAACATGGTGATGTACCTGATGCGGCAGTTCGGGCACAACGTGTCGCACCGGATCGCGCCGACCGCGCTCATCGCGCTCACCGCCATCATCGCGTCGTTCGGGCTGTACATGTTCAGCCACGCCACCGACGTCACCGCGGCGTTCCTCTGGGCCGGGGTGTTCGCCGTCGGGATCGCGTTCTGGTGGCCGACGATGCTGGGGATCACGTCGGAGCGGTTCCCGCGGTCGGGCGCCCTGGGGCTGGCCGTCATCGGCGCCACCGGCAGCATCGCCACGGCGATCTCAGGCCCCGTCATGGGGTGGCTGAGCGAGACCTACGGCACCGAGAACGTCCTGCCGATCTGGTCGATGCTGCCGCTGGTGCTGATCGCGATCTTCGGAGCCATCTACATGGCCGACAGGGCGAAGGGCGGGTATAGGGTGGAGGAGATCTCGTAATTGCCGAACGCCGGACCGTGGCACGTCGCCCCCGTGCCACGGTACCCGGTACCCGCTAACCCGGTACCCGCTACCGGCTACCGGCTACCCGGTACCCGCTACCCGCTACCCGCTACCCGCTACCCGATCCCGGATAGAATCTCGCCTTGTGTCCCGCCTCGACTCGCTGACCTTCCCCATCGTCCAGATCTCGCTCGACCTCACCAACATCGACGAAGCGCTCGACACCGCGGCCATCGCGGTGGAGGCGGGCGTCGACTGGTTGGAGGCCGGCACCCCGCTGCTGCTGGCCGAGGGCCTGCATGCGGTGGAGCGGCTGCGCGCGAAGTTCCCCGACCACCCGATCGTTGCCGACCTGAAGACGATGGACGGCGGGTACCTCGAGGCGGAGATGATGGCCAAGGCCGGTGCCGACCTCGTCGTCGTGATGGGACGCGCCCATGAGGCGACGGTGCGGCGTGTGGTCGATGCCGCGCGGACGTACGGCATCAAGGTGATGGGCGACAACATGGTCGCCGAGGACCGCGTGAAGAACGCGCAGTGGCTCGAGTCGCTCGGCTGCGACTTCATCATCCACCACATCGGCTTCGACGAGCGCGGCCTCGTGACGGGCCTGAGCCCGATGGACGAACTCGATGCCGTGGTGGACGCCGTGAACGTGCCGGTGCAGGCGGTCGGCGGGCTGACCATCCCGCAGGCGATTGCCTGTCCTGCGCACGGCGCACCGCTCGTGGTGCTCGGGGCCCCGCTCGTGATCGATGCCAACGAATTCAAGACCTCGAGCAACGACCTGCACACCGTCCTGCGCGAGATCAGCACGGAGATTCGCAAGACGCCGCTGAAGCGCTGGTCGCAGGACGGCGCGCGGCTGCCACAGGAGGTGCGGTGATGGCGGCGGTGCAGCCGGCAGTCGTGCAGTACGGACTCGATCAGCCGCTCCAGGTCGGGCTGCGCGAGGTGCCGGTACCCGAGATCGGCCCGACCGATGTGCTCTTGGCGGTCGGCGCCGCCTCGGTGTGCGGGTCCGACGTGCATCAGGCCTATCTCACGCATTCGTGGCCGGTGAACGCCCCCGTCACGCTCGGCCACGAGTTCGGCGGCGTTGTCGCCCAGGTCGGACGCGACGTGAAGGGCTTCAAGGAAGGCGACCGCGTCGTCAGCGAGACGGCCGCGTACATCTGCGGCGAGTGCATGATGTGCCGCACGGGCCGCTACAACCTGTGCCCGACGCGCAAGGGCTTCGGCTACGGCATCGACGGCGCGATGGCGCAGTACGTGCGCGTGCCCGGGCGGTGCCTGCATCACATCCCCGATCACCTGCCGTTCGACCTTGCGTGCCTGACCGAACCGCACAGCGTGGCGTACCAGTCCATGTGCGTGAACGCCAACATCCAGCCTGGCATGCTGACGCTGGTGCTCGGGCCCGGCCCCATCGGCCTGCTGTGCGCGAGGATGGCGGCGCTCGCCGGTGCGTACCCGCTCGTGGTCGCGGGGCGCGCGGCCGATCGCGCGCGGCTCGAGGTGGCGCGTGAGTTCGGCGCGACCCACATCGTCGACGTGGAGAACCAGCCGCTCGACGAGGTCGTGCGAGCACTCGATCCGCTCGGGGCCGACGTCGTGTGTGACGCGTCGGGGGCGAGTCGTCCGCTCGAGGCGGCGCTCCAGTTGTGCAAGCCCGATGGCACGGTGGTCAAGGTCGGCTGGTCGCCCGACCTCGTCCCGACGAACCTCAATCCGCTCGTGCAGAAGAACGTCCGCCTGCAGGGATCGTTCAGCCACAACTACCCGGTCTGGGAGCGGGTGATCAGTCTCATCGCGGCGGGGCGTACGGGCGCTGAAAAGGTGGTCGGACTCCGCACGGGGCTCGATCAATGGCGTGAGGCGTTCGAAGGCATGCACAGCGGCCAGGTCATCAAGTCGGTCCTGTTGCCGCACGGCCCGGAAGGGCCGAGCGCCTAGTCTCCACGCCGTCGCAGGCCCGAGCTTCGAGGATCACGTCTGAAAGGCATGTGCGCACGGCTCGTTCTCGTCGCTCTCGTGGTGCTGGGCAGTGCCGGCGTCGGCGCCGCGCAGGCGCCACCGGATTTGTCCGGCACCTGGCGGCTCAACGCCGATGCGAGCGATGCGCCCGGGACCGTGGGTGCGGGCGATGACGGCGGCCCGCGGGGCGGCCGGTCGCCGCTCGGCGGCTTCGGCATGCCCGGGCGTCAGCCCCTGGGGGGCTTTGGCAGCCCGGGCGGCATGGCGCCGCCGGTCGTGGACCCGGAGCTCCGCAAGCAGCGCATGGAGCTCATGCAGGAATTGCTGCAGCCGATCCGGCGCATGACGATCGCGCAGGACGGCGGCAGCGTCTCGTTCACCTACGAGGACGGCCGAACCGTGCGTTACCGGACGAATGGCCGGGCCGAGAAGCACCAGGCCATCAACGGCGTCGTCGAGACCGAAACGCGCTGGAAGAAGGGAAAGCTGGTGCGCGAAACGAACCTCGACGATGGCATGTCGATCGAGGAGACGTTCTGGGTGGAGTCGCCGCGCGTGCTCGTGGTGGAACTCGAGACGAGAGGCGGTCCGGGGCGGCGCACGCCCGTGCGTCGCGTGTACGATCCGGTGGAATGACTGCACCTGACGTGTCTCGCGCATTCGACCTGACCGGCCGGGTTGCGCTCGTGACCGGCTCGACGTCCGGCATCGGCAAGGGCATCGCGTACCAACTCGCGGCGCTCGGCGCAGCGGTCGTCGTCCACGGACGATCCGGGTCGAAGGGGAAGGCGGTGGTCGAGGCCATCGGCGCGTTCGGCGCACGAGCCGCATTCGAGCCGTGTGACCTGACCGACGCGGACG
>JAEYZV010000295.1 GCA_023427865.1 Acidobacteriota bacterium | reverse complement strand
CCTCGGCCGTGTGCGGACCGTAGAGGACGGGCTCGCACACCGCGCGGACTTCGCGCGATTGCGCCGCCGCGACGGCGATCTCGGAGCCGACGCCCGCCGGATCCCCCACCGTGATGGCGACCCGCGGCAGCGATTCAGTGCGTCGCCGACTCATGCTCGGTCGTCCCGTTGCGTTTCGAGGAGCCCTGCCCGCATGGCCTTCATCTCCCGCACGAGCACTCGTCGGCGCCGCACGCCCCGTCGCCGCCGCCGCTCCCGCCGCACGACCCTTCCTGCGCGCAACCGGCATGCCGTTCGCCCTTCGCGTTCGGCAACTCGTAACGGAGGCAGCACTTCAGGCGACCGCACACGCCGGCGAGCTTCGAGGGGCTCAGGCTCAACCCCTGCTGCTTGGCCATCCGTATCGAGACGGGCTCGAACGACGTGAGCCACGTCGTGCAGCAGAGCGGACGACCGCACGGACCGTAACCGCCAAGCAGTCGCGCCTCGTCGCGAACGCCGATCTGGCGCATCTCGATGCGCATGTGGAAGGCTGCGGCCAGGTCGCGGACGAGTTCGCGGAAGTCCACACGGTGGTCGGCCGTGTAGTAGAAGAGCAGCCTCGATCCGTCGAATGCGTGCTCCACGCGGGTCAGCTTCATCGGCAGACCGCGCTCGCGGATCTTCATCTGGCAGAACCGGAACGCCTCGTGTTCCTTGCCCTGCTGCTGGAGGCGGCGCGTGATGTCCTCGGGTGTGGCCCGGCGCAGGACGCGCGCGCGGCCGTCCGGGGACGCTGGACGGCGCTCGGCGACGACGGAGGGTTCGGGCACGAGGCGCCCGATGCCCAGGCGATCGCCATCGGTCACGACGACGTCGTCACCGGTGTCCTCCGGCCCGTCGATCGGCACCTCGGGCAGCAGGAACGACTGACGCCGGCCCGCCGGCACGAAGCGCACGCTCACGGTCGGGGGCACGCGTGCCGCTGTCTCGTCAGACATCGCTTACAGCTCGCAGGCGACCCAGTCGGCCACCACCTTCGCCGACTGGTTGCGTTCCAGGGAGCGGCGTGCCTGCTCCACCGTGGAGAACGCGCCGAGCACCCGCGCCGTGTCGAAGTGGCGGGCCAGCCCGGCCAGGTCATCTCCGAGATCCGGGTTGGCAAGCAGCTGTCCGGCACTCGACTGGCCGACCGCGCCGAGATCGCGGACGAGCAGGGACAGTGCCTCCAGCCGTCGCGACAGCACCTCGCGATCGGTACCGGCGCCCCGCTTCTTCGGCACTTCCGCCAGCTGCTGCGCCAGCTCGAGGCGCTTGCCGGCCGGCGGACGTCCGGCCAGTCCCCGCAGCAGCAGCATCGCCGCGTCGCGAGCCTCGACGAGGCTGCCGGTGTCCTGCGCCAGCGCGCGCGAGACGCTGCCGTCGCCCATCGCCGCGAGACCGGTCGCCTGCGCCGCCGCGATGCCGCAGTGGCGGACGAGCACTTCGGCGAGATCGGCCGGACCGAGCCGTCCGAAGCGCACCCGCGGACACCGCGACCGCACCGTCTCCAGGAGGGAGTCGGGACGCGACGTCACGAGGATGAACATGGACGAGGGGGGCGGTTCCTCCAGCGTCTTGAGCAGCGCGTTCTGCGCTTGCGGCTGCAGCAGGTCGGCGTCGTCGATGATCACCACCCGGCGCCTCGCCTCGAACGGACGATAGCTGGCCCGGCCGATGACCTCGCGCGCCATGTCCACCGTGATCGTGCCCTTCTCGTTGGGCAGGAGCACGCCGATGTCGGGGTGCTGGCCCCGGGCGATGCGACGGCAGGACGAGCACGCGCCGCAGGCATCCCCGTCCGGCGCGGGTTGCTGGCAGTTGATGGCGGACGCGAGCGCAAGCGCGGTCGTCCGCTTGCCGATGCCCTCGGCCCCGTCGAACAGCAGGCTCTGCGGCACGCTCCGCGCCGCCACGGCACGCAGCAGCAGCGCTCGCGGTTAGGCGTGCCCGAGGACGGCGGCGAGCCTCATAGGGGGATTGTATCCGGCCGGCCTTCGTCGGTCGGCCGTCGGCCTTGGGACGGGTATGGGGACTCGGCTGTCCCAGCCGGCCGTCTGGCTGCCGTCTACGGTTCAGGCTTCTTCTTCTCGTCGTCCGGCTCGTCGTTCTTGTCGCGGCGACCGAACAGCCGGCCCCAGAAGCCGCGCTTCTTCGGCTTCTCCTCATCGGCCTCCGCCTTGGCCTCGCGCTCCTGCTCACGGGCGGCCTTTGCGTCGCCTCTGCGCGTGTCGGCATCGTCGGAGTCGACAGTCGTGACCGGGGCGGCCGGGACGTCGCGCGGGATGTTGGCGGCCGGCAGTCCAGCCTGCTCGGCCTGCACGGGCTTGGGATCGTTGTCACGCCCGAAGAACCCGGCAAGCCGCTCGAGGAAATTCGCCCCCTCGTGTTCCTCGCACGAGCCCGAGGGCTCCGTACCGCGCCGGTAGTACTCGGTGTACGCCATCGAGCGGATCTCGATGCCGCCCTCGTCGTCTTCCACCGGAACCTTCGAACAGCCTTCCACGGCGCGCCGACCGGTGATGCGGCAGATCTCGACGCCGACGATGCCGCTCGGACGCTTGAAGCCCTCCGGCTTGTCGCCCTCGGTGGCGACGGCCATCACACTGGCCCACAACGGCACGGCGAGCTCGCCGGCGTAGCCGTTGGCGATGATCTGCTTCGGCTGGTCGAACCCCATCCACACACCGGCGACCGTCGAGGGCGTGTACCCCACGAACCACACGTCGTGGTAGTCGTTGGTCGTCCCTGTCTTGCCGGCCGCCGGCAGGCGGAATCCTTCCTGGCGGGCGCGCCAGGCGGTGCCCTGGTTGATGACGTCGGACAGCATGCTCGTCACGAGGAACGCGGTCTGTTCCGAGAACACCTGCTTCTCGCGTGCCTCGGTGGCATACAGCACCTCCCCGTCCTGGTCCTCGACGCGACGGATCAGGTAAGGCTCGTGCATCACGCCCTGTGCCGCGAACGCGCCGTACGCGGCGGTGAGCGACTGCAGAGTCACCTCGCCCGCGCCGAGCGCCATCGACGGCACGGCCGGCATGCGACCGAGCGACAGATCCTCGGCCGTCTCCACGGCTTGCGGAATGCCGACGGTGCGCAGCAACTGCACGGCCGCACGATTGCTCGACGTCCGCAGCGCGGTGCGCAGCGTCATGCTGTTGGCGTCGGAATGCTCGTCCTCGGGTACGTAATCGCCCTGCGGGGTGTTGATCGGATCGTTCAGGTTGGTGACGAGCGAGCCTGGCGATTGCCCCTGCTCGATGGCGGTCGCGTAGACGATCGGCTTGAAGGCCGAACCCGACTGCCGGCGCGCCTGCACGGCGCGGTTGAAGCGGCTTTCGCGGAAGTTGCGGCCGCCGACCTGGGCGCGCACGGCGCCGGTGCGGGTATCCATCACCACCACGGCTGCCTGCAGGTACGGCGGCGCGACGTCCTCCTCGATCTCCACCTCGGATCGCGGCGTGTGCGGGTACCGGCGACGCTTCTCGATCTCTTCGAGCCGCTGCTCGACGATCTTCTCGGCCTGCTGTTGCAGTTCCGGATCGATCGTCGTGTAGACCTTCAGGCCGCCATCCGACACCCGCTGCCAGCCGAACCGATCGACGAGTTCGCGGCGCACCGCCTCCTTGAAGTAGAGGCCGTACGGTTCGTCGCGGCGAAGGCGATTCTGGAGATGCACGCCGGCACGTCGGGCCTGCTCGTACGTCGGGCGGTCGATGACGCCGTTGTCCAGCATCATCAGCAGCACGATGTTGCGCCGCGCGATCGCCCGCTCCATGTTTATCGTCGGCGCGTAAGCCGAGGGTAACTGGATGAGCCCGGCAATCAGCGCCGCTTCGGGCACGTCCAGTTCGTGAGCGTGCTTGCCGAGGAAACCGAGCGCGGCCGCCTCGACGCCGTAGTAGCCGTCGCCGAAGTAGGCCTTGTTGAGGTACAGGGCGAGGATCTCGTCCTTCGTGTACGTGCGCTCGATGAGCAGCGCGGCGAAGACTTCCTTGATCTTGCGGGTGTAGACCTTCTTGCGCGAGAGGAAGCTCATGCGCGCCAGCTGCTGCGTGATGGTGCTGCCGCCCTGCCCGCGCGTGCCGCTCCTGGCATTGGCCACCACGGCTGCGCCGATGCGCACGATGTCCACGCCGTTGTGCGTGTAGAAGCGCTGATCCTCCACCGACACCACGGCATCGCGCAGGTTCTTGCCCATCTTCTCGAGCGGCACCTCGATGCGCTGCTCCTTGAAGATCGTGAACACCGGGCGATCGGCCTGGTCGTAGAGTGTCGTCGCCTGCGCCATGTCGCCCACCGACGACAGGGCATGGCGATCGGGCAGCGAGCGACGGATGTCCCACGCGAGCCAGAGCCCCGCGAAGAACGCGACCCAGGCGACGAGCGACAGCGCCACGAGGCCGGCCGCAAGCACGCGCGGTCGCGCCAGCAGCCAGCGTCGCACGCGTCCGGGCTGCTGCCCGCTGAGCCATGTCCGCAATCGTGCCCGCATCTGCATCCCTCCAGCCTACCCGAACCTCGTCGGCCGTCGTCACTCGGCCGTCCGCCGTCGAGCGCCGCCAGCTGACCGTCGCCCGAGGGG
>JAEYZV010000218.1 GCA_023427865.1 Acidobacteriota bacterium | reverse complement strand
GCTCGACGAACGGCGCGAGGCTGAAGCGCAGCGCGTAGCCGTCGGAGGTGGCGGCCAGCGCATGCCGCGGCGGCGTGTCGCCCTCGCGTTCGGGCTGCAGGTCCGGGCTGACGCGAGGGTCGAGGCTCATCACCGAGACCACGCGTTCGCCGTCGCGGAACTTGAACAGCCGCTGCACGGGTTCGCCGTAGCCCGTCGACGCCGGCACGTCGACGAACCGGCACGTGTAGGCGACGCCGTGCGTCGTGAAGAGCACGAGTGTCGCGCGGGTGCTGCCGCCGACGGCCGCCAGGACCTCGTCGCCCTCGCGCAGTCGCGTGGTCGCCGGATCCTTGACCTCCTTCTGGCGCTTGATCCAGCCATCGCGTGTGACGATGACGACGTTGTCCTCCTCGATGATGAAGGCGTCGGCGTCGTACTCGACGACATCCTCGTCGCTGGCAAACGAGGTGCGGCGCCGATCGGCGCGGGTGTCGCTGTACAGCTTCTGCACCTCGGCGATCTCGGCCCGCACCAGGGCCCAGCGGCCCGCCTCGTCGTCCAGCAGGGCACGGATCTCGGCCTGGCGTTCCCGCTTGTCGGCGAGCTCGCGCTGGATGATGAGGATCTCGAGCCGCGCGAGCCTGTAGATCTTCAGCTCGAGGATCGCGTCGGCCTGCTCGTCGTCGAGGCCGAATTTGCGGGTGATCTTGGCCGCCGCGTCGGCCTTGCCATCCGACTTCCGGACGATGTCGAGGATCTGGTCGAGCGCGTCGAAGACCTTCTCGAATCCTTCGAGGATGTGGACGCGGCGCGCCAGCGCCGCGGCCTCGTGCTCGAGCCGGCGGTTGACGACCTCCATCCGGAAATGGAGGAAGTGCCACAGCATCGCCTTCAGATCGAGGCGTTCGGGACGCCCGATGTCCTCCTGCTCGGTGGGGATGAGGCAGGTGAGGTTGACGCCGAGGTTCATCTGCAGCGGCGTGTGCCGGCACAGGTACGCCATCACGAGCGCCTCGTCGGCGTCGCGCTTGAGCTCCAGTTCGACGCGGATGTCGTCGGTGCTCACATCGCGCACGTCGAGCAGGGGCGGCAGCTTGCGCGACACGACGAGGTCGGCGATGCGCGTGACGAGCTCGGACTTGTCGACCGTGTACGGGATCGACGTGATCGTGACGATCTTCGTGCTGCGCCCGACCTCGCCCTTCTCCCACGTGCCACGCAGGCGGATGGCGCCGCTGCCGGTGCGGTAGATCTCCTTGATCTCGTCGGGCGAGTTGA
This sequence comes from Acidobacteriota bacterium, assembly GCA_023427865.1. Lineage (GTDB taxonomy): Bacteria > Acidobacteriota > Vicinamibacteria > Vicinamibacterales > Vicinamibacteraceae > Luteitalea. Next base: position 6,691 of record JAEYZV010000218.1, on the reverse strand, counting down.
GGATCTGCCCGCCGGTGGGGAAGTCCGGCCCCTTCACGTAGCGACACAACTGCAGGGTCGTGAGCTCGGGATTGTCGATGAGGCGCAGCAGGGCGGTGCAGACCTCGCCGAGATGATGCGGCGGGATGTTGGTGGCCATGCCCACCGCGATGCCCATCGCGCCGTTGATCAGCAGGGTCGGGACGCGTGAGGGCAGCACGACGGGCTCGGTGCGCGTGCCGTCGTAGTTCGGGCGGAACGGCACGGTGTCCTGATCGAGCTCGGAGAGCAGTTCGTCGCTGATGCGCGCCAGCCGGCACTCGGTGTAGCGCATGGCGGCGGCCCCGTCGCCGTCGAGCGACCCGAAGTTCCCAGAGCCGTCGATGAGCGGGTAGCGCAGCGAGAAGGGCTGCGCCATGCGCACGAGCGTCTCGTACAGCGCGCTGTCGCCATGCGGGTGGTAGTTGCCCATCACGTCGCCCACCACCTTGGCGCACTTGCGGTGCTTGGCGTCGGCGGTGAGGTTCTGCTGCCACATCGTGTAGAGGATGCGGCGTTGCACGGGCTTCAGGCCGTCGCGCACGTCCGGCAGCGCGCGCGACGTGATCACCGACAGGGCGTAATTGAGGTAACGGGTCTGCGCGGCCTCGTGCAGCGCGACGACGGTCTCGCCCGGTCCGCTGGGCGGCGGGCCACCGCCCTCCGGCGCGTCGGGCAGGTCGAACAGGTTCGGTTCAGAAGACATTCAGCGGTCACTTGCCGGCCGTCGGCACCCGGCCGTCGGCCTTCGTTCGGTCGCCCGCAGATCACAGGCGACACGCGCTACAGCCTACCCGAGGCGAACGATAGACGGAAAAGCCTTCCACCTGGCTCGCTGGGTGGTGCCTCGAAGGCCCAAGGCCGAGTGACGAAGGCCGTCCCCCGTGACCTACTCGGCGTCGGCCGGCGTGACCTTCGCCATCCACTCCCCGTAGCTTGCGTAGCCGACAGCCGCCTGCCGGGCGCGGGCGCGTGTCAACAGCGCCTCCACCTCCGCAGCCCGCAACGGGGAGCGGCCACCGAGATGCGTCAGGACCTGCGCGGCGATGGCTTCGCCCCTGCCCGCCGCGTCCTCGGTCAGTGTGGCGATGCTGCGTTGGGCGTCGGGGGCCTGCACCCCGAGATAGTGCTCGACGAGATGGTGGGCGACGTCCTTGGCGTGATGCTCCGACGCCTTGATGTTGCCGCGGCCGGTGACGACGTTGCCGACGCCGAAGACGCCGGGGACCGGCCCGTAGGCACCGGTGTCCCAATCGGTGTAGTCGTAGAAAGTGCCCTTCATCACGATGCCGGGGATCGGCTCCGGCAGGCTGCCGATGGCGCTCACGACGAGCGGGCTACGGAGTTCGAAGAACCGATCGGTGTGGGCGACCAGCGAGTGGCCCTCGACCGTCGTCTCCAGGAATCGCACACCGGCGACGTGGTCGTCCTCGATGAGGAGCGATGCGGGGATGGCCTGCGGGCGCATGTTGAACAGGTACTTCTCCTGCGCCTTGGCGAGCATCTTCCGACGCACGAACTCGATTTTCGCCAGCTGGTCGGGCGTGGCATTCGGCGGCGCGCTGGCCAACGGCATGTCCTCCACGCGGCGCCGGTAGACGAGCCACCCGTCGCCGACGCCGAGCTGCCGCGGGTCGTCGATCCCGTGCTTGCGGCACACCGCGGGAATGCCCTCGTGTTCGAGCTCGTACATGGTGACGTCGATGCCCCGCTCCCTCAGGGCGCGTCCGTACAGTTCGAGCTGGAAGACCTTCACCACGTCGATCGACGCCAGGCCGCCGCCGATGCAGATGGCGCCCGGCGGCACCTCGTAGCGCCGACCGCCATACCCGGCTTCCTGGGCGTGGTTGAACCAGTAGATGAACGGGTTCTGGTAGACGAGCCCGCGATCGACCCAGCGGTCGGCATCGGGCACGTCGAGCGGGCGGTCGCGCCACGCGCCGTTTGCCAGCAGCACCGCGCTCCATCCCCAGCTCACCACCTCGTCGAACTGCAGGTCGACGCCGAGGCGCGTGCACGGCACCACGTGCACGCCGGGGCGATCCAGGCGCGTGTCGATGCGCCTGTACTCCATGCGCCGCTGGTCGCGGTGCCATCGGGGCAGGCCGTCCTCGATCTTGCCGTAGGGGCGCGCGTTCTGCTCGAACACCACCACCTCGATGCCGTGCGTCGCCAGGATCTCCGCAGCCGTCGAGCCCGCGCAGGCGCCGCCGAAGACTGCCACCACGTGCCGGTTTCCGTCGCTCATCGCTTACGTGACCTCCGGGCGTGCCTGGTCGGGCGCCGATCGCCCGACATCCACCACGATACGTTGCCACTTGCCCTGGCGGAACCGCGCGATCGACAGCAGGCACCGCGTCATGTGCCCGGCGACGATGGCCCGCCAGATGTCGACCGGCTCGAACGTGCCGATCCGCTGCCACAGCAGGCACAGCCCGAGGGGCACGACGACCTGCGAGACCACGGAGATGTAGAAGGGGCTGCGCGTGTCGCCCGACCCCTGCAGCGCGCCGGTGTAGGCGAGAGCGACCGTCACGAACAGCCCGGACACGGCCAGGTGCCGCAGCAGGCTGCGGGCGATCGCCGAGGTCGCCGCGTCGTCGACGCCGAAGATGGCCAGCAGCAGTTGCGGCACCAGCAGGAAGAGCAGGCCCACGCCGATGGCGACCCCGAACGCGAGCCGGGCGCTGACGCGCACCGCACGCCAGGCCCGTTCCAGCTTGCCGGCGCCGAGGTTCTGTCCGACGACCGCGGCCGTGGCGCCCATCACGCCCACGGAGGTGAAGGTGATGAGCGAGAACAGCTCGGTGTAGGCGATCGCGTAGGCGGCCTGCGCCTCCGCACTCTGCGGCAGTGCGCCGATGAAGCGCAGGAGCAGCACGCCGCCGATGTTCATCGCCACGCCCTGGAACCCCGTGGGCAGGCCGAACCGGAACAGCTGCCGGATGATCTTCCAGTCCGGCCGCAGGGACGTGAGGTTCGGCAGGTGGATCGCCGCGTCGGGTGACCGCATCGCCATCAGCCCGAGGACCGCGACGATGAGCGAGGCGAGCACGGTGCCCATCGCCGCGCCGGTGGCGCCGAATGCCGGGATGGGGCCCGCACCGCGAATCAGCACGACGTTGAACACGATGTTCAGCGTGGTGAGCACGATGCCGAGCCGCAGCGGCGTACGCGGATCGCCTGCCGCCCGGAACGCGCCGCCCAGCATGAAGAACGTCAGCAGGCCGATGCCGCCGACGAACATCAGCCGAAGGAACGGCAGCGCGGTGTCGCGGACCTCCGGCGCGGCGTTGACGAACTGGAGCAGTCGTGGCGACAGTGCGTAGCCGAGCGGCGCCATGATGACGGCGCCCAGGAACAGCGAGACGAGGAACGCCTGGCCCACCGCCTGGTCCACCGCGTCGCGGTCGCCGGCCCCGGCAAACCGCGCCACGAGCACGCCCATCCCGGCATACAGCGAGCTGATGAAGACGATGACGACCAGGAAGATCTGCCAGCTGACGCCGATGGCGGCATTGGCCGTGTAGCCGATGAAATGGCCCACGAGCGCGTGGTCGATGATCCCCTGCAGCCCGCCAATCGCGTTCTGCAGCATCGTCGGCCAGGCCAGGCGCCACACCGCGGGCCCGAGCGACCCCTCGATGATCGAGCGGTCGAAGTGCGCCGGGCGTTGCGTGGCGGCCATGCGGCGTACACGATAGCCCGACCGGCTCGACTGGTCGAATCGCGTGTGGCAGACGTCGGGGCAGCGGGGTAGACTACCGGTTCGGTGGCGGCCCCCTGCCGCGCTGGCGCCCCCTTTCGGAGACCCGTATGTCCTTGTTCGATCGCTTTCGGCAGCCCAAATGGAAGCATGCCGACCCGGCCGTCCGGCTCGAGGCGGTCAACGAGCTCGGAGACGACGCGCAGGACGTGCTGCGCACGCTCGCCCGCGAGGACGCCGATCCCGCGGTCCGTCGGCGCGCGGCGGCGCGCGTCGAGGACATCGGCACCCTTGCGGCCGTGGCGCGCAGCGACATGGATGAGGGGGTCCGGGCCGAGGCGCGCAAGCTCCTGATCGACCTGGCCACCGACGCCAGCAACGAGACCGAGGCGCTCGAAGCGCTGGCCGGCCTCGACGACGAGCGCGACCTCTCGGTGATCGCGCGCACGACCGATGCCGAGGCCGTGGGCCTCGCCGCGCTGCGCCGGGTGTCGGCGCCACGCCTGGTGGGCAGTGTCGCGGCCCGGGCCCTGGACGGCGGCATCCGGCTGGCGGCGCTCGCGTTGATCACCGAGCCGGCAGAGCGGCTGCTCGTTGCCCTGAACAGCGAGCACAAGGACGTGGCACTGTCGGCGCTCGAGAGCCTGTCCGAGCCCGCCGAGCTCGAGCAGGTGGCCAACCGCGCCAGGAACAAGCTCGTGGCGCGACGGGCGCGCGCCCGGCTGCGCGAGCAGCAGCCCGCCGCGGTGGAGACGCCGCAGCCGGCTGGCGAGTTGAACCGCGAACGCCTGTGCGAAATGGTCGAGGGACTCGCGACCGAGACCCGTGCCGACGCGATCCAGGCGCCGCTCGATGCCGCCATCGACGCGTGGCAGCAACTGGCGGCTGGCGACGATGACACCTCGCTGCTGCAGACGCGTTTCGATGCCGCAGCGGCAGCGGCGCGGGCGCGGCTCGAGCAGCTGCGCGCCGAGGCCGCCGCTGCACGGGCCGAAGCCGAGGCCCGTGCGGCGCAGGATGCGCGACGCGCCGAAGTCTGTCAGGCGCTGGAGGACTACACCGGCGACGACATCGAAGACGCCGTGACGGCCGCGCAGGCGGCGTGGGGTGCGCTCGACGCGGAAGGCGAACCGAGCAGCGAGGCCGTCAACCAGCGGCTGCTCGCGGCCATCGCCCGGCAGCGGGCTCGCCTCGCCGCACGCCTCGCCGACGCCGAGCGGCACGCCCAGTTGGCGACGATCGCCGAGGAGGCCGAGCAACTCGCCGGGATCGACGCCCTCGCGGACGCGCACAAGCGGTGGGCGGATCTGTTGAAGCGGTGGACCGCGCTGGCGCAGGACGGAGCCGCGGTGGATCCCGTCCTGGTGTCGCGCGTCAAGGCTGCCGAGAGCACGATTGCCGCGCGGACGGCCGCCGCTCGCGAGCAGGAGGGCGCGGCACGTGCCGAGAACCTGGCGCGTGCGCTCGCGGCCTGCGATCGGCTCGAGGCGGTTGCCGCGCGCGAGGACCTGCCGCTCAAGGACGCCGACCAGGCGCTGCGCGATGCGCGCAGCACCGCCGAACAACTCGGCGCCCTGCCATCACGCGACGACCAGAGCGCGATCGTCGAGCGCCTGAAGAAGGTGCAGGCGCGGCTGATGGACGTGGTGCGTGACCTGCGAAGCGCCGACGACTGGAAGCGCTGGGCCAATGCGACCGTGCAGCAGGAGCTGTGCGAGAAGGCCGAAGCGCTGGCGAGTGTCGAGGCCCTTCCCGACGTGGCCAGGCAGCTCAAGGACCTGCGAGGTCAGTGGAAGCAGGCGAGCGCCGGGCCGCGCGGCGCCGAGGGCGACGCGCTGTGGCAGCGATTCAAGGCGGCCACCGACACGGCGCAGACCCGGGTCGACGGCTACTTCGCCCAGCGTTCGGTCGAGGACGCCGCCGTCCTCCAGGAGAAGGCACAGATCGCCGAGCAGGCGGAGGCCCTCGCCGATTCGACCGACTGGCTCAAGACCGCCGACGCGCTCAAGGCGCTGCAGCAACGGTGGAACGCGCTCGGGCACGCGCCGCGGGGCGAACAGGGCAAGGCGCTGAACACCCGTTTCCGGGCGGCGTGCGACAGATTCTTCACGCGGCGCAAGGAGGACCTGGCCGAGCGCAAGGACACCTGGACCGCGAACCAGGCGGTCAAGGAGAACCTCATCGCGCAGGCCGAGGAGGTTGCGGAGACGACCGACTGGCAGCACGGCGTGGAACGGATGAAGGCGCTGCAAGCCGAGTGGAAGGCGAGCGGCCCGGTGAAGCGCCAGAAGTCCGAACAGCTGTGGCAGAAGTTCCGCGCGGCCTGCGACCGCTTCTTCGAGCGGTACAAGAACCGTCACGCGCAGGAGTTCGACAGCCGGCGCGTCTCACGCGAGCAGGCGCTCACGGATTTCGAGGCGTTGGCAAGCAGCGAGGCTGGTGCCGAGGGTGAGGCGATCGATGCCCGCACCGTCCTGCACCGTGCCGAACAGGCATGGCACGCGTGGCGCTCGGGGCCGCCACTGCCGCGAGACATCGTCAATCCGATGCAGGAGCGCTTCGTCACCGCGGCGCAGGCGCTGCTCGAGCGCTATCCGGAGACCTTCCGCGGCTCGACGTTCGATCCACAGGTCACGCGCACCCGCATGCGCGAGCTCGTGCAGCAGGTGGAGCAGCTCGGCAGCGCGAGCCAGGCGCCGCGGGCCGCGGTGCAGGCTGCACCTGCCGCCGCACTCGCGACGATGCTCAAGGAGGCGCTGGCCTCCAACACGTTTGGCGGCCGCGTGGACGAGCAGACACGTCGTCGCGCCGCGCAGGAGACCGTGCGTGCTGCCCGGGGGGCGTGGAACCGGCTCGGGCCGGCGGCCGGCGACGACATCGCGGATCTCGAGCGGCGGTTTGCCGCGGCATGCCGGCGGTTCGACGAGCCGCGCGACGAGCGCGGCAGCGATCGGCGCGGCCCGCGTC
>JAEYZV010000159.1 GCA_023427865.1 Acidobacteriota bacterium | reverse complement strand
CTCGTGTCCCGGGCCCGTTGCCTCCTCGTTTCGGGAGGCGACGGGCTTGCGAAGGCCGACGGCCGATTGCCGACGGCCGATTACCCTTCGCTACGTGCCTCGTTCCGGGCCCCCGCGCGCACGTCATCGTCCCCTCGGCGCCCACCTTGTCGCCGACTCGCGCCCCCCCCTTCAGCACACCCATCCGGCTGCGCAGGCGCCCGACGCGCGCCTCGATCACGACCGTGTCGCCCGGGTACACCGGCCGGCGGTAGCGCACGCGCTCGATGCCCATGAAATAGATGAGCTTCTCGCGGTTCTCGGGCTTGGCGAGGATCAGGATCGCGCCAACCTGGGCGACGGCCTCGGTGAGGATGGTCGGCGGCAGCACCGGCGGCTGCCCGTGGACGCGCGACAGCAGCGGTTCGTCCGCCGCCACGTTCTTCACGCCGACGACGCGCTTGTCCACTTCGAACTCGGTGATCCGGTCCACGAGCAGGAAGGGATACCGGTGCGGCAGAATCCGCTCGATGGCCTGGTAGTCGAAGGGGACGGTCAGTTCCATGCGCTCAGGCAGTATAATCCGCGCATCATCGCGGCACCCGACCGCCCGTCCCGCCACACGCGTGGCGTGCCTCCGTAGTGACCCACACACCCATGTCCAGCGACCTTGCGCCGGCCGCACGGTCGATCAGTGATCAGGACACGCTCAGGACGCTGTTCGACCTGGGGCGCCGGGTCATGTCGGTGCTGTCGCTGGAGGAGCTCCTCCAGACGATCCCCCGGCTCATCGAGCGCCTCATCCATTTCGACGCGTTCGCCATCTACATGCTCGACGCGGCCGGGACGTCGCTCGGCATCGACTACGCGGTGGGATACCCGGAGGGCCTGGCCGAGTCGATCCGGCTGCCGCTCGGCGAAGGGCTCGTGGGCACGGCGGTGCAGGACCGGCGTGCCGTGCTCGTCAACGACCTCGACCACGACCCCCACTACAAGGGGTTCGTCCCCGGCATGCACGCGGCGATCGTGGTGCCGCTGGTCTACCGCACGCGGACGATCGGCGCGCTCAACATCCTCAGCCGGCAGCGCCACGCCTTCAGCGAGAAGGACCTGGCGATCGTGCGCCAGTTCGGCGTGCACTCGGCGACGGCGCTCGAGAACGCCCGGCTCTACACCCAGGCGGCCCGGGACGCGCGCGTCTTCGAAACGCTGCTCGAGATCAGCCGGGAGGTGTCGTCGATCCTCGACACGCGGCAGCTCTTCGAGCGGATCGCGGCGGCCACGCGCAAGGTCATCGACTACAAGGCGTTCGCCATCCTGCTGACCAACCCGCAGACGCAGCGCCTCGAGGTGGAGCACCTCGCGTCTCCCTACGACGTCAACGAGCGGATCACCTCGATTGCCATCGGCGAAGGGCTCACCGGCCACGCCGCGCTGCACCGCGAGGTCGTGGTCTCGGGCGACGTCCACAAGGACTCGCGCTACATCGAGCTCTTCGACTCGATCACGTCGGAGATGGCGGTGCCGCTCATGTACCAGGGCGACTGCATCGGCGTGCTCGACCTCAGCACGGAGGAACGCGACGCGTTCGACGCCGGGGAAGTGGAGTTCGCGACGCTGCTCGCCGGCCAGTTCGCGATCGCCATCCAGAACGCGCGGCTGTACCACGAGCTGGCGTCCAACCAGGCGCGTCTCGAGCGCGAGTTGCGTTTCGCGCAGCGCGTGCAGGCGGCATTGCTGCCGCAGGAGGTGCCGGCGCGCATCCGCGGCCTCGACATCGCGGCGCGCTTCGACGCGGCGCGCGAGGTCGGCGGCGACTTCCACGACTACCTCGACCCGCTCGCCAACCAGCTGGTGGTGGCGCTTGGCGACGTCTCGGGCAAGGGCGTCCCTGCGGCGCTCTACGGCGCGTTTGCCGCCGAGCTCGTGCGGTCGCGCACCTTCCGCAAGCGCTACATGCCCATGGAGGTCACGCCGGCCACGGTGCTGCAGGTGATCAACACCATCCTGCACGAGCGGCAGCTCGAGGAGATGTACTGCACGCTCTGCTACGCACTGTTCGAGGTGAAGAAGCGGACGGTCACGCTGGCCAATTCGGGTGTGCCGTATCCGCTGCACATGACGAGAGAGGGCGAGATCGCGTGGCTGGACGTCGCTGGCGTGCCGCTCGGGTCGTTCCCCGGCATCGAGTACGAGGAGCGCGTGGTGCCGTACGCGAAGGGTGACGTGTTCCTCTTCTACTCCGATGGCGTGTCGGAGGCGATGAACGCCAGCGGCGACGAGTTCGGGCAGGCGCGCATCGCTGCGGTGATGCAGGAGCAGCGCGGCCGGACCGCCAACGAGATCGTCGATGCGGTCTTCGAGGCGCTCGAGGCCTTCCGTGGCGACGCCGCGCAGAACGACGACATCACGGCGGTGGCGGTCCGCGCCATGTGATCGCCGCACTTCTCGTTGCATTCCTGGCCCTCGCTCCTGGTAGGGAGGGCTCTCCGAGCCGTCCGTCTCCGCAAGCGACGCGTCCGTCTGCGCAATCGAAGGTCGACGAACTCTCGTCGCGCTTCGCACGCGACCTCGAATCCATCGCCGATGGGGTGGACGGCAGCGTCGGCTACCTGGTCGTGGACCTCACGACGGGTCAGCGCTTCGCGCGCCGCGCCGACGAGCCGTTCCCGACGGCGTCGACGATAAAGATCGGCATTCTCTACGACCTGTTCGCCCAGGCCGATGC
>JAEYZV010000139.1 GCA_023427865.1 Acidobacteriota bacterium | reverse complement strand
CGTCCGGCGGGCGAGCATCACCGCTCTCCCAGGTGTAGCCGCGCGACTTCGTCCGGCGGGCGGAGATCACTGACCGTCGGACGAAGTCCGACGGCTGCGTGTCCACGCTCATTGCAGCAGCTCGCGCAGGGCGCCGGCGGCCTGCGCGTACGTCGGGTCGATGCGCAGTGCTTCGCGCAGCAGCGCGATCGCCTCCTCGCGACGGCCCTGTCGCGCGCGCAGCACCGCGAGGTTGAAGCGGGCGGTGGCACGTCCGGGCTCGAGGCGAATCGCCTCCTCGAACAGCGATGCGGCCTCGGCTTCCTGGCCCTGCTGTGCCTTCGTCAACGCGAGCTTCTCGACCACTTCCGCATCGTGCGGCACGTGCTCGCGATGGACGGACAGGAGCCATTCGGCGAGGTCATCGCGCCCTGCGTCGACGGCTGCAAGCGCCCGTGCGCGCAGCAATGGCAGCGCGTTCGGCGGGACGCCCGACGCGAGCACGCCGCGCGCCGACGCCTCGTCACCCGCCTGCCAGTACGCGAGCGCCAGGTCGAGCCGCAAGCGCTCCGCATGCGCCGGCGCGCCGTCGTCTCCGGCGCGCTCCAGCTGCTGCAGCAGCGGCAACGCCTCTGCGCCCTTGCCTTGCGACAACAACACGCCAGCGAGCGCGAACGTCACGTCCGACACCTCGGGATCCAGCCGGTGTGCCTCACGGAGAGCGCGCTCGGCGCGGCCCAGATCACCGCGCGATTGCCAGCCGAGGCCCGCCCTGAACCACGCGACGCCGGGCGCGGGATGGCGCGCCCGTGCCTGCTCCAGCCAGCGGTCCGCGTCCTCGTCCCTGCCGGCGACGATGGCATGCAGCGCCATCTGCGTGTCGGCCTCTCCCTCCCCGAGCTGGAACGGCAGGGGCACCAGGCCGCCGATGAAGACGACGAGGGCGACCGCCGCCGCCGCGAACGCACCGCGGCCCTCATGCTGCTCCGCGCTGACGCGCGGCATCGCGCTGAGCACACCGAGGTGGAGAGCCGCGAGCACGAGCCCCGGCGCGCGGTAGCGATCGACGACGAAGAACAGCGCGACGCTGAACAGGTACGCCGGCAGCAGCCAGCGGAACCAGCGCCATCCGGCGCGGTGCTGCCGCGCCACCACGAGGTGCCCGCCGACGCTCGTGGCGAGTCCGAGCGGCACGAGCAGCCAGGCCCCGACGGGCAGCATCCGCAGCAGCCAGATCTGTTCGCGGAACCACGCGTAGCTCACGTTCACGGGGAGTTCCCACGCATGGGTGGAGAGCCATGCCTTGTACGTGAAGAGGCGCAGCGCGTCGAGCGGCGCGGTACGCCACCATTCCACCGATCGCCGGACGAAATGCGCCGAGACCTGCGACGGCGGCACGTGCCGCCCCTCGGCGCGGGAGGCGACGACCTGAGCATCGCTGCGCTGGCCCTCGATCGACGGACGGATGCCGTCGATGACGGTGTAGGTGCCATTGGCGGCGGGGTGGTTGCCGATATGGAGGTTGAGGCCGCCGTGCCCGGGCAGCACCTGCCATTGGCCCGTCGCGACGGCCGTCCGGACCGTGAACGGCAGAACGACGACGACGGCCCCCAGCACACAGGCGCCGAGCGCGCGTCCGCGTGCCGCAAGGGCCGTGGCCGTGCACCAGGCCGCAGGCAGGCAGATGATTGCGAGGAGCCATGCGTTCGGCCTGTTGGTGGCCAGGAGCGCGAGCGCGGCGCCGCATGCCGTCCAGCGCCATGCCGAGGGCACCACCAGCGCGCGCGTGCAAGCGAGCGCAAACAGGGCCATGAGCAGCGGGTCGAGCGCCGACTGCAGGATCAGCGCTTCCTGCAACGCGACCACGCCGGTCAGCGCCAGCGCCCCGCCCGCAACGATCGCGGCGCGCAGCCGCATGCCGGGCTCGCCCCAGCACGCTGCGGCGCGGCCGATGACCCACACCGCCGTCGTCCCGAGCACGGCCTGCAACACCAGCACGCCAGCCACGCCGCCGCCAGCGACCGTCATCGCGAACGCGAGCCAGTAGATGTACAGCGGCGACACGTAGAACGGCGTGGATTGCAGGAGCACGTCGCCGCTCACGACGCGCTGCGCGAGCCGCCAGTACTCGCCGGCATCGAGTTCGCCTTCGGGCTGCAGCAGCGGGTGCGGCGTCAGGGTGAGCGCGATCGCCACCTTCAGGCACAGGACCGACACGAGCAGGACGGCCAGCCACCGTCGCGAGGCGTCGCGGCCGATGACCGTCCGCGCGGGACGTGCGGTGTGTGGGTTCGGGTTGGCGCCACGACGCGCCCGTGGTGCACGCGACATCGGCCGAGAGCGTATCAGGGGGGGCGGAGAGAACGCAGAGATCTGGGGACTACAGCAGGAACGCGAGGGCGCGCGCATCGGCCGGGCGCTCGGCCGGGATCGGCGACAGCGTCTTCATGATCGCGTCGCTGAAACCCTGTGGGATATCCGCTCGCACTTCCGAGAGCGGTTGCGGGCGCGTGCGCAGCATGGCGCCGAGCAGTTGCGGCAGCGTGGGCTCGACGAACGGCGGCGCGCCGGTGGCCATCACGTACGCAAGCGCGCCGACGGTGAACAGGTCGGCCGCGACCGACGGCGGCTCGCCCATCAGCACTTCCGGCGCGACGTACGGCAGCTCCGACTCGCGCAGTTCGGATCCCCGCAGCGTGCCGATGCTCACGGTGTCGAGCAGGTCCTGCACCTGGGCGACGCCCCCGGACGACACGAGCAACCGCAGCTCGCCGTCCTCGGTCGTGAGCCTCGTCGTCCGCGGCGAGATGCCGCAGATGAACGCGCCGCGCCGATGCAGCGCCCCCACGGCGTCCACCAGCTGCGACACCAGCCGCTCGAGCTCCGGCCACGGCAGCGGCCCGCCTTTCGCGATGCGGCCGGCGAGACTGTCGCCCTCGATGAGGTTCGTCACGACATAGACGAACTCCGGTGTCTCGCCGAAGTCGCGGACGTGCAGCACGCCGGGGTGCGTGACCTGCATGGCGCGCGCCTCCCGGATGAAGCGTTCGCGAGCGGCGTCCCAGTCGGCGACGCCCTCACGACGGAGCACACGCACGGCGACAGGAGTGCCGAGCGCCGAGTGCGTGCCGAGATGAACGCGACTGCCGAGACGTCCGGCGCCGATCGCTTCGCCGATGTCGTAACCGGGGATGGCTGGCACCGGCACGGGACGGGGCGGCGGAGCGGTCGCCACGACGGTCGGCTCGGCCAGGGATCGCCGGAGGGCATCGGCGAGAACGGTCATCGACGCCGGCCGCTGCGCCGGGTCCTTTGCGAGCCCCTGCAGGATCACGGCCTCGACCGCCGGTGGCACCTGCGGCGCCAACTCACGCAGTGCGGGCGGCTCGGCCGTCAGGTGCCTCGTGATGACGACGAACGGGTCGTCGTGCTCGAACGGCGCGCGTCCGGTCAGCAGCTCGTACAGCATCGCGCAGAAGCTGTAGATGTCCGAACGCGGGTCCACGCGTTCACCGCGCAGCTGCTCGGGCGAGGCATACGCAACCGTGCCGAGGAACTGCCGGTCCATCGTGAGCCGCATGGCGCCAGCCATCTCGCGCAGGTTCACGAGCCCGAAGTCGACCACCTTGTACACGTACCGGCCGGGCGTGTACTCGTGGCTCACGACGTTGGCGGGTTTGAGGTCGCGGTGGACGACGCCGGCATCGTGGGCGAGCTGGAGCGCACCGCACAGGTGACACGCGATGTCGATCACCTCGGCCACCGGCAACTGCCGCTCGAGCGCGACGCGCTGCAGGAGGCTCGGTCCGTTCAGGTACTCCATGACCAGGAACGGGTGGCCTTGAGCATCGACGTCGTAGTCGAGCACGCTGACGATGTGCGGGTGGCGCAGCTGCGCGGCGGCACGGCTCTCGCGCAGGAACCGTTCGCGCAGCGACGCGTCGCCCGGCGTGCCGAGCACCTTGACGGCCACATCGTCGCCGAGGAGGATGCGACGCGCCCGGTACACGGCGCCCATGCCACCGCGAGCGAGCAGTTCCACAATCTCGTAGCGGCCGTCGAGGACATCGCCGGGCGTCAGCACGCGGGATGGAATCTCCTATGATCGAGGGATGCGGCCGGCTGGACACCATCAGCCCTACTCGCACTGGCCGACCCAACCAGAATCGTAGATCGTAGCAGAGCCCTCATGGTCCGACTCGTCCTGCTGTTCGTCGCCGCGATCGCCTTCATCCCGCCCATGACCACCGACGCCCAGACTGCCGGAGTTACCGCCGGAGCTGCCGCGCCCGCGCGGCGCAGCGGCACGGCCATCACCTACACGCTGCGTTTCCCGGATGCGGCACGGCACTACGTGGACGTCGAGGCGTCCTATCCAACGGCAGGACAGAAACGCGTCGAGTTGATGATGGCCGTCTGGACCCCGGGCTCGTACCTCGTGCGCGAGTATGCGCGCCATGTCGAGGGGCTCGAGGTCGTCTCCCCGGCCGGTGTCGCGGCACCGGTGAAGACACGCAAGAACCCCTGGGCCATCGAGACGGGCGGCGCCTCACGGGTCACCATCCGCTATCGCGTCTACGGACGCGAGATGAGCGTGCGGACCAACTGGGTCGAGTCGGGCTTCGCCATGCTCAACGGCGCGCCGACCTTCATCACCATGGTCGGCGGGCTGCAGCGGCCGCACCACGTGACGCTCGAACTGCCGCAGGGGTGGCCGCGCTCGATGTCGGGACTCGCCCAGCCCGACGCGGCGCTGCCGTCGTACGTCGCGGCCGACTTCGACACGCTCGTGGACAGCCCGATCGTCGCCGGCGACCTCGAGGTCTACGAGTTCACGCGCAGCGGCAAGCCGCACTATCTCGTGAACGTGAACGAGGGCGGCACGTGGGACGGCGAACGCGCGACGGTCGACGTGGAGCGGATCGTCGCCGAGCACGAGCGCATGTGGGGCGCCCTGCCCTACGACAAGTACGTGTTCATCAACATGATCACGGAAGCCGGCGGCGGCCTCGAGCACGCAAATTCCACGGTGCTCATGTCGAGCCGCTGGGCGATGGGCACGCGCGAGTCGTACCTGAACTGGCTGAACCTCGTGAGCCACGAGTTCTTCCACGTCTGGAACGTCAAGCGGCTCCGGCCGGCGGCTCTCGGCCCGTTCGACTACGAGAACGAGAACTATTCGCCGAGCCTCTGGGCCTCCGAGGGCTTCACGTCGTACTACGGTGACCTTCTCGTCGCCCGGGCGGGCCTCTCGCAGGAGCACGAGTACCTCTGGTTCCTCTCCAACGACATCCGCGCGCTCGAGACCACCCCGGGACGGCTCGTGCAGGCGGTGACGCAGTCCTCCTACGACGCGTGGATCAAGCAGTACCGGCCCGACGAGAACTCGCCGAACACCTCGATCAGCTACTACACGAAGGGACTGGTGATCGCGGCGCTGTTCGATGCACGGATCCGCGCGGTGAGCAACGGCAGCAGGTCGCTCGACGACGTGATGCGCGCGGCCTTCGAGCGCTACTCGGGCGAACGCGGCTTCACCGAAGCGCAGTTCCGTGCGCTGTTCAGCGAAGTGGCGGGCACCGATCTCAGCGACGAACTGACTCGCGCGCTCGACACGACGCAGCCGCTCGACTACGCCCCGCTGCTCGACACGTACGGACTGTCGTTCACCGCGGCCGACAGCCGCGCCAGCCGTGGGTGGCTCGGCGTGCAGACGAAGAACGACGGCGGCCGGCTCGTGGTGACGCAGGTACGGCGCGACACGCCCGCGGCTGACGCCGGCATCAACGTGGACGACGAAATCATTGCCATCGACGACTACCGCGTGCGGCCCGACCAGTGGGATCGGCGGCTCGAGCAGTACCCGCCGACGACGCGAGCGAGCCTGCTCGTGGCGCGTCGCGATCAGTTGCTGCGGTTGGACGTGACGTTCGCGCAGGAACCAGGCAACGCC
>JAEYZV010000018.1 GCA_023427865.1 Acidobacteriota bacterium | reverse complement strand
CGTCAAGGCCGGGACGCCCGTGGGCGATGTCCCTGAGCCGGACGGCGGTGACAGCGGCGGCAGGGGAATCGCACCGGAGCCTGGCGTCGGCAGGGGCACGATGCCGGCCGCGTGTGCGGCGCCCTCGAGGGCCGCGCGGAAATGCGCGGCGGACGGGGGGCGATCCTCCGGGCGCCGCGACAGCGCTTGCTGCAGGACGGGAACGAAGGTGGCCGCGACGGCGGGGAGCAGCGTTGCGATCTCGGGCGCCGGGCCATCGACGATCTCGCGGACGAGGCCGGCCGCCGTGCTGCTGCGCCAGGGACGACGCCCGACGAGCATCTGGCAGAGCACGATGGCGAACGCGTAGAGGTCGGTACGGCCGTCGATCGGCTCGTCGAGCACCTGCTCCGGCGCCATGTACGCGAGCGTGCCGACGGCGTGGCCGGTCTGTGTGAGGCTCTCCTCCTCCACGAGTTTCGCGATGCCGAAGTCGAGCAGCAGGGCGCGGCCCCGCGGGTCGATCAGGATGTTGCCCGGCTTGATGTCGCGATGCACGATGCCCAGACCGTGGGCGTACTCCAGCGCGTCGAGCACCTCGCGCGCCCAAGCGAGCGCCTGCGCGACGTCGATGACCGACTCACGCTCGAGGCGACGGAGGAGGCTCTCGCCCTCGACGTACTGCGTCACCATGTACAGCACGTCCTCGTGGCGCGAGAAGCCGTAGAGCCGCAGGATGTGGGGGTGGTCGAGACGCGCGAGAATCTGCGCCTCCTTGCGGAAGCGCTCGAGGGCCGTCGGCGACGATCCGGCGTCCTGGCGCAGCACCTTCACGGCGACCTGTCGGCCGAGCATCTCGTCGGTCGCAAGGTAGACCGCGCCCATGCCGCCCTGTCCAAGCAGCGCGTCGATCCGGTACTGACCGAGGCGGGTTCCGATCATCGCCACAGGGGTCCAGCCGCGGATGGCAGCCCGCCGGCCGCGGGCAGGTATGGAGGAACGGCGGGAACTGGCGCCCAGTATAGCTTTGACACGCTACCGAGTGCCGTGGCGAAATAGCGGCACTTTTCCCCGGAGTCCCTTGCCGATGTTCAATCGTCGTGAGTTCCTGAGGAGCGCCTCGATCGCGGCTGGCGCGATCGCCGTCGCCGACCTCTCGCCCGCCTTCGGCGCCCCCGAGAAGGGCCGCTTCGCCATTTCGCTCGCCCAATGGTCGCTGCACCGCGCGCTGTTCAAGGGCGGCATGAACAATCTCGATTTCCCGAAGGCGGCCCGCGAGCAGTACGGCGTCAGCGGCCTCGAGTACGTGAACCAGTTCTTCAAGGACAAGGCGAAGGACCTCGCCTACCTGAAGGATCTGAAGTCGCGTGCCGAGGGGCACGGGCTGAAGAACGTGCTGATCATGATCGACGGCGAGGGCATGCTCGGCGCCCCGGACGATGCCGAACGGACAAAGGCCGTCGAGAACCACAAGCCGTGGATCGACGCGGCGAAGTTCCTCGGCTGCCATGCCATTCGCGTCAACGCGGGGAGCCGCGGCGAGTACGCCGAGCAGCAGAAGCTCGCGGCCGACGGTTTGCGCCGCGTCGGCGAGTACGGCGCCTCGCAGGGCATCAGCGTGATCGTCGAGAACCATGGCGGTCTCTCGAGCAACGGGCAGTGGCTGGCCGGCGTGATGAAGCTCGTGAACATGCCCGGCGTCGGCACGCTGCCCGACTTCGGCAACTTCCGCGTCAGCCCCACCGAGGAGTACGACAGGTACAAGGGGGTGGCCGAGTTGATGCCGTATGCCAGGGGCGTGAGCGCAAAGAGCCACGACTTCGACGCGCAGGGCAACGAGACGCACACCGACTACAAGCGGATGCTCGACATCGTGATTGCGTCGAAGTACCGCGGGTTCATCGGCATCGAGTACGAGGGGCAGGCGCTGTCGGAGCCAGAGGGCATCAAGGCCACCAAGGCGCTGCTCGAGCGTCACCTCCAGGGCTACCTGTGAAGACCGCCACGATCGGCGTCGTCCTGGCCGTCATGCTCGCGGGCATGACGGCCTCGTCGTCTCTCGCGCAGGATGGCGCGCGTTCCCCGAACGCGCCGATGGACTTCGCCCCGGGCGTCCGCTACGACCCCGCGGTCCCGACGCTGAAGCAGGTGCTCGATCACGAGCCGGGTGAGGTGATCACGCCGCCCGATGGCGTGGTCACGTACCTGAAGGCGCTCGCGCAGGCGGCGCCGACGCGCGCGCGGTTCATCGAGTACGGCCGTACATGGGAGGGGCGCCCGCTCGTCGTGCTGGCGATTGCCTCGCCCGAGCGCATGGCGCAGCTCGACGCCGTCCAGAAGGGACTGCAGCGTCTTGCCGACCCGCGCGGTCTCGGGCCCGGCGAGGACGAGGGGCTGGTGGCGTCGCTCCCCGTCGTGGTGTGGCTGATGCACGCCGTCCATGGCAACGAGATCTCATCGACCGACGCCGCGTTGCTCGAGGCGTACCACCTGCTCGCCGCACAGGACGACCCACGCGTGTCGTCGATCCTGCGCGAGGCACTCGTCCTCATCGATCCGCTCGAGAACCCGGATGGCCGCGCCCGTTTCCTGTCCACGAACCTGCAGGCGACCGGACCAGAGCCTGACCCCGAGCCGTTCTCGGCCGAGCACCACGAGCCGTGGCCGGGCGGCCGCGCCAATCACTACCTGTTCGACATGAACCGAGACTGGTTCGCACAGTCGCAGGCCGAGACGCGCGGGCGCACGAAGTTCTACCTGCAGTGGTTCCCGCAGGTCGTGGTCGACCTGCACGAGATGGGCGGCGACTCGACCTACTACTTCGCGCCGCCGGCCGATCCGCTGAACCCGCACATCACCCCGCAACAGATCCGCTGGTTCGACACCATCGGCCGGGCCAACGCCGCGACGTTCGACGAGCGCGGCTTCCCCTACTTCATCCGCGAGGTGTTCGACTCGTTCTACCCGGGATACGGCGAGTCGTGGCCGATCTTCCACGGAGCGGTCGGCATGACCTACGAGATGGCGTCAGCGCGGGGGCGCGCGGGGCGTCGCGACGACGACACCACGCTGACCTATCGCGACGGCGTGCTGCGGCACTTCACGGCCGCCATCACGACCGCGTACACGGCGGCCTCGAACCGGCAGCAGCTCCTGCGCGACTTCGTGGCGTACCGGCGTGCGGCGATTGCCGATGGGGTGAAGGCGAAGACGCGCGCCTGGCTGGTGCCGGTCGGCGCCGATCCTGCACGCGCCCACAGGTTCGCCGCGTTGCTGCGCGACCAGGGCTTCGACGTGCTGCAGACGGCCGAAGCCCTCACGGTTGGCGGGCGCACGCTGGCGGCCGGCACGTACGTCGTGCCCGCGGCGCAGCCCGCAGGGCGACTGCTGCAGAACCTGATGGACCCGTCGATCTCGCAGCCGGAAGCGTTCGTCAAGGAGCAGGATCGGCGACGCCGGAAGCGCCTGCCCGACCAGATGTACGACGTCACCGGCTGGCACGTCCCTTCGGCGTTCGACGTGGACGTGCTCGCATTCGATCGCGCGCTGTCGTCGCTGAAGACGCGGTCGATGGGGCCGCCGCCTGCAGTCAGTCTGCCTGCCGCACGTGTGGCGTACGTGATGCCGTGGGGGACAGGCGCCGCGGCATTGGCGGTTGCCGCGCAGAAGGCGGGCCTCAGGATTCGCTTTGCCGACGCAGGCTTCACGCTCTCCGGGCGCGCGTTCCCGGTGGGTACGGCCATCGTCCGCGTGGCGGAGAACCCTGGTGATCTCACGGCGACGCTGTCGCGCCTTGCGAGCGAGCACCACGCGGAAGTCGTACCCGTCGACTCGGCGTTCGTCGACGCGGGCATCTCGCTCGGCAGCAACGAGGTCGTTGCCCTCCAGGCGCCGCGGGTGCTGCTGGCATGGGACGCGCCCACCTCCTCGCAGAGCGCCGGGTGGGCCAGGTACGTGCTCGAACGGCGCTACGGCCAGCGGGTCTCGGCCGTCCGCGTCTCGGCGATGGGCGTGATCGACCTGTCGCGGTTCGACGTCGTGGTGCTGCCGTCCGGCAACTACGGGCAGGCGCTGACCGGCGCCGTGGTCCAGCGCCTCAAGGACTGGGTCTCGGCCGGCGGCACGCTCGTGACGCTGGCCGAGGCGAGCCGCTGGGCGTCGCGCGGCAACGTCGGCCTGCTCGAGACGACGCCGGAGCTGCGGGATGGACGTCCCGAGCCG
Source organism: Acidobacteriota bacterium (assembly GCA_023427865.1). Taxonomy (GTDB): domain Bacteria; phylum Acidobacteriota; class Vicinamibacteria; order Vicinamibacterales; family Vicinamibacteraceae; genus Luteitalea. Next base: position 5,054 of record JAEYZV010000018.1, on the reverse strand, counting down.
TCCGGCGACGGCACCGGGGCAGAGGGTGGCGGATCCGGTGCGAGCGCGGGCAGTTCGAGACCGGCAGCCGACGCGACCACGTCGGCAGACGACGCGCCGAGGCAGCCGATCGACCTGGAGAAGGCGACGCTGCCGAAGGACGAACCGCCGGTGCCGACATCCGGTGCGCTCATGCGCGCGACGCTCGACACCGAGCACTGGCTTTCGGCCGGCACCGACGGCGAGGTGCAGGTGATGGTCGAAGGCCGGCGCGTGTTCTCGCCAATCACCCTCGACAAGGGCCGCAACGTCGCCACCTATGCCACGGGAGAGGCCGCCGTGGCGGCTGGGTTGATGTGGCCGGAGGCGAAGGTGCAGCTCGGGAACAAGCCGTTCCTCATCGCGCAGCCCCGGGGCCGCGGTCACGTGATTGCGTTCACGGAGGACCCGAACTTCCGCGCGTTCCTCGAAGGGACGCAGTTGCTGTTCATCAACGCGGTGCTGCTCGGGCCGGCACATTGAAATTTCAGAATTTCAGAATTTCAGAATTTCATTGCCACCGGCAACCTTCGAGGCGTACACCAACGCCACCTCCGGCCCTCCCTCTGGGCCGTGCGGAGCGTAGATCGGGCGCTCGCCGACGGCCTGGAAGCCGCACGCCTCGTAGAAGGCGATCGCCGGGGTGTTGCCGGGCATCACGGCCGCCTGCAGCCGTGATGCGCCGGCCTCGCGCGCCTGGCGCAGGGCATCACCGACGAGCGCGCGCCCGATGCCGTGCCGCTTCCACGGCGGATCCACGTACAGCGTGAACAGCTCGCACGTGGACGGCTCGGACGTCCGTCCCGTCCCGGCGACGCCGGCGATCACGCCGTTGGACTCCGCAACGGTGAACCCGAACCAGTACGGGGAGGGCGCGACCTCGTCGTGCAGGCGCTCGTGGCCGTACCAATGCGCGATCACGCGCGCCACGTACGCTTCGCCCACCAGCGGCACGTAAGCCTCGCGGGTCGCACGCGTGCAGACGGCGGCAATCGCCGGCACGTCGGCGTCCCCGGCAGCTCGAATCCGTAACCGCACGCTCACCCCGCGAGAGACATGTAGCTGCAGCTCGAAGAGGGCGCCAGCGCCGCGCCGCTCGTGATGGCCGGCATCAGCACGTCCGCGAGGTAGGTGTACCCGAGATCGCTCGGATGGAAGCCGTCCGACGAGTACGTCCCGGGCTGGTACGAGCGCGCGTCGCACATGATGTCGACGACGGGCACGCGGCTGGCGAGCGGGTTGATCGCCTCGCGGGTCAGGCGTACGGCGACTTCCTGCACGACACGACGCTCGGCGAGCGGGCGGTTGGCGACGTAGGGCAGCGCACCGAGGTTGGGCAGGTTGAGCACGACGATCGACGCCGACGGCGCCCGGCCGCGGATGGTGTCGATGAGGCGTCCGTAGTCGCGCGCGAAGCCCTGTACCTGCTGGCCGAGGTACGCGGCCGGATCGCCGCCGCCGCGTCCCGCGCCAATCGCACTCGCGATCGTGTTGACGTCGTTGCCGCCCGCGAAGATGGTCACCAGTGTCGTCTGCGGCGGCACGAACGGGGCGAGGTGGGTCATGAAGTTGCCGGGTATGCCGCGGCCGAGTTCGTTGCCGAGCGCCTGGATGTCGGGGCTCAGCACGGCGCCCGGCAGTGCGAGGTTGGTCATCGTCACCGTGCGCGATTCCGAGAGGCGTCGCTGGATGAGGCCGACGTACCCGGTGGACGCACGGCAATCGCTGGCGAACGGGATGCACGGCACGCTCGCACCCACGCCCGCCGCGTCGCTGGCGCCAATGGCCGTGTACACGACGGCGGACGAGCCCGGCGGCGTCGGTCCTGTCGGCGTGCCCGAGCGATCGTCGCTCTTCGAGCAGGCGACGAGGCCCGCAAGCAGCAGCGCCATCGCGGCGGCAACCACGCGGCGTGGAGCCGCGGTCGCCGTCAGGGGGTGTGCAGTGCGGCTGCTATGATTCGCCGGACAACCCGTTTCCCTTCGCATCCGCATGGCCCGAATCCGGTTCCGCTTCCCGTCCGCGCTGGCGTCCCGCGCGGTGCTCGCCACTTGCATTCTCGGCACCTCATTGGTCGTGCTGCACGAGCCCGTGCTGGTTGCGGCGCAGGCCAGCCAGGCACAACCGGTGGCCGTGCCGCGAGCCGCGCCTCGGGTGACGACCCCGAAGGAGCAGTTCGGGTTCGCGATCGGCGACGACTATCAGCTCGCGACCTACGAACAGCTCACAGCGTACTGGAAGAAGCTCGACGCCCAGTCCGATCGCATGTCGCTCGTCGACATCGGCAGGACCGCCGAGGGGCGCACCCAGTGGATGGCCATCATCACGTCACCCGCCAACCACGGCAAGCTGGAGCGGCTGAAGACGATTGCGCGACGCCTGGCGCTCGCAGAGGACGTCACCACCGAGGCCGAGGCGCGGGCGCTCGCGGCCGAGGGCAAGGCGGTCGTGTGGATCGACGGCGGCCTGCACGCCAACGAGACGCTCGGCGCGCAGCAGCTGATCGAGACCGTCTACCAGCTGGTCAGCGGCACCGATGCCGAGACGACGCGCATCCTCGACGACGTCGTCGTGCTGGCGGTGCATGCCAACCCCGACGGCCACGATCTCGTCGCCAACTGGTACCTGCGCGAGCGCGATCCGCTGAGGCGATCGCTCGCCGACCTTCCCCGCCTCTACCAGAAGTACGCGGGCCACGACAACAACCGCGACTCGTACATGACGGCGCTCGCCGAGACGAAGAACATGAGCCGCGTGCTGTTCCGCGAGTGGTTCCCGCAGATCATGTACAACCACCACCAGACCGGGCCTGCCGGCACGGTGATGTTCGCCCCGCCCTTCCGCGACCCGTTCAACTACGTGTACGACCCGCTGATCCCCACCAGCATCGACCTGGTCGGTGCGGCGATGCACACGCGCTTCGCGGCTGAAGGCAAGCCCGGCGTCACGATGCGGCGCGGCGCGAACTACTCGACCTGGTGGAACGGCGGCCTGCGCACCACCGTGTACTTCCACAACATGATCGGGCTGCTCACCGAGACCATCGGCAGCCCGACGCCGATGACGATCCCGTTCCGCCCGGAGCGGCAGCTGCCGAGCAACGACCTGCCGTACCCGATCGAGCCGCAGCGCTGGCACATGCGCCAGAGCATCGAGTACTCGCTCACGGCCAACCGTGCCGTGCTCGACGTCGTGGCGCGGCATCGCGAGCAGTTCCTCTTCAACATCTGGCGCATGGGACGCAACTCCATCGAACGTGGCCAGCGCGACACCTGGACGATGTACCCGAGGCGGCTGCAGAAGGTGCAGGACGCGCAGGCGGCGAGACCATCGACCGGACGGCCGCAGCTCGCGCCCGGCGAGGCGCCGCGCGAGCTGTTCGACAGTGTCCTGCGCGACCCCGCGCTCCGCGATCCGCGCGGGTACATCCTCCGCGCGGACCAGGCGGACTTCCCGACGGCGATTGCCTTCACCAACGCGCTCATCCGGTCGGGCGTGGCCGTGGAGCGGGCGACCCGCCCGTTCACCGTGCAGGGCACGTCCTACCCGGCGGGATCGATCGTCGTGAAGACCGCGCAGGCGTTCAGGCCGCACGTGCTCGACATGTTCGAGCCGCAGGATCACCCCGATGACTTCCGCTATCCCGGCGGCCCGCCGATCCCGCCGTACGACAGCGCCGGCTGGACGCTCGCCTATCAGATTGGCGTGCAGGTGGATCGCGTCCTCGATGGCTTCGACGGTCCATTCGAGCGGGTAGCCGACGAGTTGGCCGTGCCCGCCGGTCGCGTGACGGGCGCGTCGGACGCCACGGCGTACCTGTTCCCGCATGCGACCAACCAGGCCTTCCGGGCCATCAACAGGCTGCTGAAGGCGGGTGAGCGCGTGGAGTGGCTCGATAGTGGCGACTTCCGGGTCGTCGCCGGCCCCGACACCAGGTCGCGGATTGCCGACGTCGCCAGCGTCACGGGCGTGTCGTTCGAGGGGGTGGTCGGCGGACCACCTGTCGCGGGTCGTTCGCTGCGGCAGATGCGGGTCGGTCTGTGGGATCGCTACGGCGGCTCGATGCCGTCGGGATGGCTGCGGCTCGTGCTCGAAGAGTTCGAGTTCCCTTACGAGGTCGTCTACCCGCCGCAGCTCGACGCGGGCAACCTCGCCGGTCGCTTCGACGTGCTCATATTCCCCGACGGGGCCATCCCCGAGTCCGGTGGCAGCACGTGGGCGGCCCGCCTGCCGCGGATCGACAGCATCCCCGAGGAGTACCGCGCGCGCATCGGCGCGTTCACCATGACGACGACCCTGCCGCAGGTTCGCACCTTCCTCGAGCAGGGCGGCACGGTGCTCACGATCGGCGGCTCGACGTCGCTTGCCGCTCACCTCGGGCTGCCCGTGGGGAACAAGCTGGTGGACGCGAGCGGAGCGCCGCTGCGCACCGAGCAGTACTACATCCCCGGCTCGATCCTCCGGGTGAAGGTGGACACGACGCAGCCTGTCGCACATGGCATGCGCGAGGACACCGACGTGTACTTCGACAACAGCCCGGTGTTCACGCTGCCAGCCGACGCCGCCGCGCGCGGCCTGACGCCGATCGCCTGGTTCGACACGGCGACGCCGCTGCGCAGTGGGTGGGCGTGGGGGCAGAAGCACCTCGACGGCGGCGTAGCCATCGCCGAGGCGCGGGTGGGGCAGGGCCGGCTGCTGCTCTTCGGCCCGGAGATCACGTTCCGCTCCCAGCCGCACGGCACCTTCAAGTTCCTGTTCAACGGCATCCTGGCAGGTAACAGGGGATCAGGTAGCAGGTAACAGGTAACAGGGCCAGGGAAGGAACAGGTAACAGGGAAGCAGGTGTCGTAACAGACGGTAGGGCGCGCTCCCCGAGCGCGCCGGCCGCACGCCGTGGCAGGACGCCGAGTTCGCCATCCAGCAGCTCGTCGAGGTGGCGCTCCATGCGCTCTCTCCAGGTGTCAACGAGCCGTTCACGGCCATCACGTGCATCGACCGCCTGGGTCAGGGCCTCAACCGCCTCGTCACCCGACAGG
>JAEYZV010000580.1 GCA_023427865.1 Acidobacteriota bacterium | reverse complement strand
AGCCACACATGCAGCACATGGGGGCGGTCGGGGCGCGCGCGGCGAAAGGGTATGGTAGCACGGTTCCGGCTCCGCTATTTCCCGCCAGCGGTGGCGAAGGCGTCCGCCGCGATGTCGGGGTTGACGTCGACAGCCTTCACCGTGATCTTCTGGGCCGTCGTCCCGCCGATGGACGATGTGCGGGCGTGCGGGACGGAGAGCCCCTCGGCCGCGCGGAAGTCGCTGTACTCGATCAGCACGTCGGCCGGGGCTCCGGTCGGGCCGGTGCCGCGGGCGCGCAGGCTCCGGACCTCCCCCGACGCCGGGTCGATGCCGAGCGTCACCGCCTCCCCGTCCACCTCGACGCGCACGAGGGTCACCGCGGTGTCGCCGACCTTGCCGTCGCCGGCCGCCACGGCCGTGAACGTCGGATGGCCGCGCCGCTGCAGCAGGAACACCGGCGACCGCTGCACCTGCTTCAGCGTCTGCACGCGCTGGCTGTCGGGCAACGGCCGCGACCCGCCCTGCGGCCCGCCCGTGACGGTCGCCGACTCGCCAGCGATCACCAGCGTCATCAGCCCCATCGGCGTCGTCATCTCCTGGCGCACCTTGTCGGGCGGCGCGACGAGCAGGTTCGACTGCAACTCGAGCTCGCCCTGCGGCGTGGTCATCACGACGGCGCTCGTCTCGCGGTACGCCTTCACCCCGTCCACGACGGCAGCGCCGCCCATCGCGGCCACTGCCCTATCGACGAGCGCACGGCCGGCCTCGGCCGCGCCGGGCGCCGCCGCGGAGGCAGGGGTCGGCGCCGCCGATGAGGGCGGTTCGGGGATCGTGATGTCCAGCTGCGTCACCTTGCCGAACGTGCTCAGCGGCGCATCGCGCCCCTCGACGGGACCGACGACGAGGATGGCAAACCGATCGGGCTCGATGTACTTGGCGGCCACGCGGGCGACCTCGGGCGCCGTCGCCTTCTCGATGCCCGCGCGGTACCGCTCGAGCCAGTCGGTCGGCATGCCGTAGTACTCGTACGTCACCTGTTGCGCAAGCACCTGCTCGGACGTCGCCGAGTTGAAGATGAACGAGTTCAGGATCGACTGCTTCGCGCGCTCGATCTCGGCCTGGGTCGGCGGCTCGCGGATGATGCGCCCCGCTTCCTCGATCAGCGTCCGGATCGTCTCGGCCGTCGTCGACGTCTTGGTGCTCGTGCTCATGGCGAACGGCGCCACGCGGGTGAAACTGCTGCCCACGGCGCCGCCCACCGAATAGGCGAGCCCCTTCTGCGTGCGCACCGTGGAGAACAGGCGCGACGTGAAGCTGCCGCTCAACACCTCGTTGAGCACCTGCACCGGGTAGTAGTCCGGATCGGTGCTCTTCAGCGTGCCCATGTGTCCGATGCGGATCGACGACTGCGCCACGTCGGTCTTCACCACCTCGTACACGCCGGTGGCCGACTTCGGGTCCGGTGCGGGGAACGTGATCGCCTGCTTCGGTCCTCGCGGCCAGTCGGCGAAGACCTTCCTCACCGCCGCCAGGGCCTCGGCCTGGGTGATGTCGCCGTGCACGGCGATGATCGTCTGGTCGGGATGCAGGTACTTCGCGTGCCACGCAATCAGGTCGTCGCGCGTGATGCCCTGCAGCGACGCGTAGGTGACCGTGCGTGCGAACGGCGAGTCGCTGCCGTACATCAGCTCGCGGAACTCGCGGTTGGCAATCGCGTTCGGGTCGTCGTTCTGGCGCGCGATCCCGGCTTCGACGCTGCGTCGCGCGACCTCGAACCGCACCGGATCGAACCGCGGATGCCGCAGGACGTCGGAGAACACCTGCAGCACCTCCGCGAAGTCCTGCTTCAGCACGCTCATGCCAGCCGACCCGGCGTCGTCGCCGATGCTCGTTTCGATGGAGGCGGCGCGGCCCTCGAGGAACCGGTCGAGCGCCTCGGGCGCGAGCGCCTTCGTGCCGCCGCTGCGCATCTGCGACCCGGTGAGGCCAGCCAGCCCCGTCTTCTCCGCGGGCTCGAGCAGGGATCCCGTGCGGAACCGCGCCGAGACGCTCACGAGCGGAAGCTCGTGGTCCTCCATCACGAGCACGACCAGGCCGTTGGGCAGCACCGTGCGCGTCGGCTTGGGCAGCGAGAAGGCCGGCAGCGGCGGGTACGTCAGCTGATCGATCGTGGGCACCTGCCCTCGCGCCGGTATGGGCAGCCACGAGTGGAGCGCCAGCACGGTGGCCCCGAGCCACAGGACCGTGCGGCTCATCGCGCACCTCCCGAAGGCGTCGTCGCCGCCGGGGCGGTTTCGGTCTCGAGACGGGCGACCGTGCGGTTGTCGGCGCGGAACAGCTCGCCGGCCACGCGCCGGATGTCGGCCTTGGTCACCGCTTCCATCTTCTGCACGTACGTGAACAGCTCGCGCCAGTCGCCCGTGAGCGTGTGGTAGGTGACCAGCTGCGAGGCGAGCCCGCTGTTGCTGTCGAGCGATCGGATCAGGTCGGCCTTCGCGCGTGTCTTGAACCGCGCGAGCTCTTCGTCGGTCACGTCCTCGGTCGTCATGCGATCGAGCTCGACACGCAGCGCCTCGGCGACCTTGTCGTTGCTCACGCCGCGCGCGGGCACCGCCAGCGCGATGAACAGGTGGGGGTACTTGACGCCGGGCAGCCCGCCGCCGACCTGCGCCTGCACGGCGACCTTCTGCTTCTCGACCAGCGACGTGAAGAGCCGCGAGGTGCGGCCCCGTCCCAGGATCTCGGCAAGCGCGTCGTACGCCGGCTCGTCGGGATGCGTCGCGGCCGGCTTGTGGTACGCCTCGACGTAGAACGGCTGCGCCTTCTCTCGCATCGTCACGGCGAGCTCAGCCTGCTGTTGCGGCTCCATGGTGCGCAGCGGCGCGGGCCTCGGGCCTTTCGGGAGCCGGCCGAAGTACTTGTCGAGGATGGGGATGATCTCGGCCGCCTTCACGTTGCCGACGATCGCCGTCACCATGTTCGCGGGCACGTAGTACTCCCGGAAGAACTGTTCGGCGTCGGTCATCGTGAAACGCTGCAGGTCGCTCATGTAGCCGACGGTGGGCTGCTTGTACGGGTGGGCCTTGAATGCCGTCGCGAGGAGCCGCTCGACGAGCCGCCCGATCGGCTGGCTCTCGGTACGCTGTCGCCGCTCCTCCATCACCACGTCGCGCTCCTTGTAGAACTCGCGGAACACCGGGTGGAGGAAGCGCTCCGACTCGAGGTACGCGAAGAGCTCGAACTTGTTCGTCGGCAACGAGTAGTAGTAGGTCGTGGCCTCCGCGCTCGTGCTCGCGTTCAGGCCGACGCCGCCTTCACGTGACACGGCCTCGTCGAACGCGTTGGGCACCACGAACGCCTGTGCGGCCTCCTGCTTCTCCTTGAACACCGCGAGGAGCCGGTTCACTTCGGCGACGTCGGGCGTCTTGGCCGACCGCGCCCGCTCGTACGCCTGGTAGGCGGCCTCGAGCTCCTCGAGCGCGACCTTCTCCTTCTGGAAATCGGTCGTGCCGAGCCGGGGCGTCCCCTTGAACGCCATGTGCTCGAACATGTGCGCCAGGCCGGTGATCCCGGGCACCTCCTGGGCCGATCCGACATCGACACGGGTCGCAAACGAGAAGACCGGCGCGCCGGCGCGCTCGAGGATGAGGAACGTGTACCCGTTCTCGAGCGTGTGCACCGTCAGGCGCTTCTCGAACGAGGCCAGGTCCTGGGCGGTCACCGTCGCACTGCCGGCGGCCGCCAGGGCGATCGCGGCCGCGCAGGCTCGGCGCAGGAACCGCTGACTCAGCTGCATGGT
>JAEYZV010000557.1 GCA_023427865.1 Acidobacteriota bacterium | reverse complement strand
CGCCTACGCTGCGCTGGTGGGCGTGACCGGATTCGTCCTCGCCGGGTGGGGATCCGCGTGGCTCGGCGTACACCTCGCCGAACTGCGTTGGGGTCTGGCCGCACTGGTCCGCATGTGCGGAGCCGTGCTCATCGGCGTCGCCATGTGCGCGGCAGGCCTGGCCGCAGCGGACCCGCGCGCCCGGCAGCGGATGCTCTCCTGGTTCATCGCCGCGCACATCGCCGTCTGGCTGATGCTGATCGTGCAGATTGGCGGACCGCTCGGAGACGTGCGACCGTTCCGGCATCTCGCATCGGTCATGCTCGCGGTCATCCTGGGGCTGTTGTACGTCCGCTTCCCCGGAGAGTGGCGGCGAGGCCGGCCCCTGTCAACCGTCGATGGCACCGAGCGGTCCATGGACGAGCCGTCGTACGGTCTCTACGAGCAGGAGATTCGCGAGGCCGCGGCACAGGAGGAGCGCAACCGTCTGGCGCGTGACCTTCACGATGCGGTCAAGCAGCAGATCTTCGCGATCCAGACGAGCGCCGCCACCGCGGAAGCGCGCCTGGGGAGCGACGCGGCCGGCACGCGCGACGCGATCGCGCAGATACGGCAATCAGCACGCGAGGCAATGACGGAAATGGAGGCGCTGCTCGATCAGCTGCGCACTGCCCCGCTCGGTACGACAGGCCTCGTCGAAGCGATCAGACAGCAGTGCGAAGCGCTCGCCTTCCGCACGGGCGCAGAGGTGGAGGTGCAGATCGGAGACCTCCCGCATCCCGATGCCCTCGAGCCCGGCACGCACCAGGCCATCTACCGCATCGTGCAGGAGGCACTGGCGAACGTCGGACGCCATGCGCGTGCGCGGCACGTCCACGTCTCACTCCGCAGCGGGCCGGGCCGGCTCGAGCTGACGGTAGAGGACGACGGGCAGGGGTTCGACAAGGAACGGATGGCTGGCGGAATGGGCATGCAGAACATGCGCAGCCGCGCCAGCGAGGTCGGCGGCAGCATCGAAATACGCAGTATCGAAGGGGCTGGGACGACCGTGACGCTCTCGGTGCTCGTCGAGACGCAGGAGGTCCGACAGTACCGGCGGCGGAATGCGCTGGCGCTGACCATCCTGCTCGGCGCAGGCAATGTGGCACTCGTGGTGGACCTGCTGGAGAATGGGCCCGGCCTGGGAAGCGTGACGATCGTCGTGTTCGCGCTGCTGTTCGCCAAGCACGCCCGGACGTGGTGGCGGCTGCGTGACATCGACAGACCACCAGCGGCATCGAAGGAGCAGGCGCCGTGACGACAATCGTGCTCGTCGACGATCACCGCGTGGTCACGCGCAGCCTGAAGGCGTACCTCGAGTCGTTTCCCGACCTGAGCGTGACCGCGATGGCATCCAGCGGTGAGGAACTGCTCGAGCACCTCGACGCCTGGCAGCCCGATGTGGTGCTGCAGGACCTGGTGCTGCCGGGTGGCATGGACGGCATCGAGACGACCCGTCGAGTCCTGGCACGTCGCCCGGCCGTGAAGGTCATCGCGCTCACGGCGTCGGTCGACGAGGCACGGATGATGGGCGTGCTGCGCGCTGGAGCGCTCGGTTACGTCCGCAAGGATGCCGAGCCGGAGATCCTGCTCGCGGCGGTCCGCAGGGTGGCTGCCGGCAAGCCGTACATCGACCCCGGCGTCGGCGGGCAGCTGATGCGTGCCGGAGCGGCGCTGGGCGACCTCACCCAGCGCGAGCTCGACGTCCTGCGTCAGCTCGCACTCGGTCAGTCGAACAAGGACATCGCCGCGTCGCTGGCGATAAGCGAGGAGACGGTGAAGACGCACGTCGGCCACGTGCTCGGCAAGCTGCAGGTCGACAACCGCACGCAGGCAATCGTGCAGGCGCTCAAGCGCGGGCTCGTCACGCTCGACGAATTGGCGTAGGCGCAGGACGCGCGCAGCGCCCTCCCGCAGAGCTACGACCGCGTGACGCCGGCGGCAGCGAGGTACTCCCCCATCGTTCTCGCGTAGTGCGGGAAGGCCACTTCCGGCTCCGGGAGCTCGGCGTGCCAGCGCTTCTCCCACTCGAACCCGTAGTACCCCTTGTAGCCGCTCGACGCGAGCACCTGGACTTGCGCCTTCACCGGCACGTCGCCTTCTCCGACGAGCACGTACACTCGATCCGTGCCACCGGGCCTGGAGTCCTTCAGGTGCGTGTGGCGTACCCACTTGCCGATGCGCGCCCAGGTGTCGGCAGGCTGCTCCTTGCCGCTCGCGAACGTGTGGTGGGCGTCCCACAGCACCTCGAACGCGCTCGACCCGACGCCGTTGACGATCTGGACGATGTCGTCGGCGGTCGTGAAGTCGCCGTGCGTCTCGATGATCACCGTCACGCCGGCCGCGCTCGCGTGCGCGGCCATCTCCCGGAACCCTTCGATCACGCGGGGTATCACGTCGGCCTTCTGCTCGCCCTTCGGCACCCGGTCACCGAACATGCGGACGTACTTGACGTCGAGCGCCTTGGCCAGGTCGATGTAGCGACGGCCCTCGTCGAGGTGCTTCTGCCGAGCGGGTCCTGCCTTCTCGTGCATGTTCGACGAGGCCCCGAGATCGGAGATGACGAGGCCGAGCGCGGCGAGGTCCTTGCGAGACCCGGCGATGCGCGACGGTGAGAACTCGGGAAGCTTCGTCAGGTCCAGCTCGCTGCCCACACCACGCAACTCGATGGCGGCGTACCCCATCCGATCGGCCTGATCGAGGACTTGCCTCCACCCCCACGCCGGGCAGCCGAGCGTCGAGAAGCTGATGGGATAGCGCCGGGTGGTCTGCCCCCGCACGAGGCGCGGCACTGCCAGGCCGGCGGCCACGCTTGCCAGGAACGCTCGTCGGGTTGCCGTGCTCGTCATCGCGTCGCTCCGCTCCTCTCGGTCCACATGGCGGGCACTCTACAGCAACTCGCCGGCAGGCGGCGAGCCGCCCATTCACGGCCTCCCGACGAGGATCCGTCCCGGACGCGCGTGCGTGTGCCGGCCACGATCGATCACGACGGTCCCGTTGACGATGACGTACTCGATGCCGCTCGGGTACTGTCGCGGCTGTTCGAACGTCGCGTGGTCGATCACGCGGGCCGGATCGAAGAGCGTGACGTCGGCCCACAGCCCCGGCCGCAACAGACCGCGATCGAACTGGCGGATCTTCGCGGCGTTTGCCGACGTCATCTTGCGCACGGCCTCCTCGAGGCGCAGCACTCCGGCCTCCCGCACGTAACGTCCGAGCACGCGGGGAAACGTCCCGTAGAAGCGTGGGTGCGGATGAGCGGGCCCGATCGTCCCGTCGGCGCTCACCGCGCTGCCGTCCGATCCGATCGAGACGAACGGCTGCGCGAGGGCGTACCGCATGTCCTCCTCGCTGTGGTGGAAGAACACGGTGGGCACCGACCCGTCGTTCTCGATGAGCAACTGGAAGAGCACGTCGATCGGCGGCTTGCCGATGGTGGCGATGACCTCGTCCATCCGCTTGCCCGCGAACTGGCGATGCCGCGGGTTCGAAAGCGTGACGAGCAGCATGCCGTCCCAACCGCCGGTCGCCGTGTAATGGTTGTACCAGTCGCCGAGCGACACCTTGCCGAGGATCTCGGCTTCGAGCCGCTGGCGCAGCGACGGATCCTGGAGGCGCTGGACGAGTGCGGCGGCACCGCCTTCGTGCGCCCACGGCGGGACGATGCTCGCCAGGTTGTTCTGGCCGGCGCGGTACGGATAGACGTTGGCCTCGACCAGCTGCCCCCGCGCCCTTGCCTCGGCGATGAGCGCCACGAGATCGGGCATGCGTCCCCACATCGTGCGCTCGGCGATCTTGAGGTGAATGATGTCCACGGGCAGGCGGCCGCGGCGCCCGATGTCGATGGCTTCCTCGACGGCCGTGAAGACGCCGAGGCCTTCCGTGCGGATGTGCGTGGAGTAGATCCCGCCATGCGCGCCGACGACCTCCGCGAGCGACGCAAGCGTATCGGTGTCGATCCAGACACCCGGCGGGCCGCTGAGCGAACTGGCAAGGCCCAGGGCGCCGTCGGCCATCGCCGCGCCCACCACCCGTCGCATCTCCTCAAGTTGCGCCGCGTCCGGCGGACCGGCACGCTGGCCGCGCACGTGCGTCCACACCTGGCTCGAACCGACGTACGTCCCGACGTTCGCACTGAGACCGCGGCGCCGCAGCTCGTCGAAGTACGACGTGAAGCGCGGCCACCGCGTGGAAGGCGCCGCCGATCCCCCCTCCCCGAGAATCATCGAGGTGACGCCCTGGCGCAGCATGCTCTGGCCGTCGGGGTCTTCGAGCAGCGTCGCGTCGGAATGATTGTGGATGTCGATGAACCCGGGCGCGACGACCAGGCCGGTCGCGTCGATGACGCGCGACGCGGTCGCGTCGAACCGTCCCATGGCGACGATGCGGCCGTCGCGGATGCCGAGATCGGCATCGAAGGACGGATTGCCCGTGCCGTCGACGACACGGCCGCCCCGAATCACGAGGTCGAGCGGCTCGCGCTGCGCGCGTACGGAGGCGAGCGTACTGGCGATGAGGACGAGCGCGAGTCCCGGGATCCAGCGCATGTGCGTCTCCTCCGACCGGCGCGTGTGCCGGACGGCTGTCGCGCACAGGGTACGACGACCCGCTCTCTCGATCACGCGGTACGCAGGCGTCGTGCCTCCCCGACGCGCGCCCGCCGGGCAAGGCCCCGGCGGCTACGTGCCTCTCGAGATCTCAACCCGGTAC
>JAEYZV010000425.1 GCA_023427865.1 Acidobacteriota bacterium | reverse complement strand
CGCATCGCCAGGCGGGCGACTTCAGCGTCGTCGTGCCCGCCGAGCTGCTGGCCGAGCAGCGCCGCACGCAGCAGATCTTCCAGATGGTGATGGTGGCCATCGCCTCCATCTCGCTGCTGGTCGGTGGCATCGGCATCATGAACATCATGCTGGCCAGCGTGCTCGAGCGCACGCGCGAGATCGGCGTCCGCCGCGCCGTCGGCGCGACGCAGCGCGAGGTGGTCCGTCAGTTCCTCATCGAGGCGACCATCATCTCCGGCGTCGGCGGTGTGCTCGGCGTTGTCGTCGGCGTGCTGATTTCCCGCCTGGTCGCCTATTTCGCCGAGTGGACGACGGTGATCACGCCGTTCTCGGTGGTGCTGGCCTTCACGGTCTCGGTTGCCGTGGGGCTGCTCTTCGGCGTGTATCCGGCCCGCAAGGCTGCGCGTCTCGATCCCGTGAAAGCGCTCCATTACGAATAGCGCTCCACGCGTCGATGCGCACATCGACGCCCAGGAACCCGATGTGCGTAGCCGTCGCCCCTTGGGCGCGTCAGAACGAGAAATGGAAGACGAGGTCCATGCCGTAGCGTTCGACGCGTTGGGTCAGTGAGCGGTTACCGGCCGTCAAGCCGTCCCCCTCCGCCACGTTCCCCTGCACCCGCAGGAAGTCGGCAAGCCGGTACTCGAGCAGGAACTGCGATACCTGCTGGTTGCCGAACTGCTGGCGGAAGCGCAGGAACACGTCCTGCGTCACCTGCTGGCCGATGACGACCGCGGGGTTGACCCGCCCGGTCGGATCGGTCGTCTGCACCTCGAACTGATCGAGATCGAGCGAACTCCCGAGCGCCTGCGCCAGCGGCGACACCACGAAGCCCGCGGCGATGCCGCCTGCGCGCTGCGACAGCGACATCTGCTGTCCGGTGCCGAGCTGGTTCAGTGGCTGGTTGAAGACGATCAGCGCGAGGATGTCGCCTTCGTCGAGTGGCGGGTCCGATGAGAGCGACAGCTGCGGATCGCGCGACGTGCCCTGGATGCGCACCCGAGCCTCCACGCCCTGGATGGTGCGTTGCGCGGTGATGTCGAGCCGCGGGTCGATCTCTTCGGCGCCGCGGAACGCGATCTGCCCGTCGCGCACGATCTCGAATTGACGGCCCTGGTACGAGTACGTGCCGCGCACGGTGTTGACGGCCCCGAGCAGCACCACGGGCTTGCCGCTCGCCTTGGCGACGCGGAACTCGCCGCCAATCGTCGCGTTCAGGTCGCCGATCGACGTGCGAGCGGCCTCGATGTCGGTGCCGCGCAGCACGAGATTGTCGGGTATGCGGACCAGGACGTTGAGGGACGCGTCTGCGAACACGCCGCGTGACTCCTCGCCTTCCCCGTTCTGCCCGGCCTGGTTCGCGGAGGCTGCCTGGCCGGTCACCTGACTCGCCGGCGCATCCGCTGCGCCTGCCTGCGCGGTCCGGGTCGCCGCTGCCTCCTGTGTGCCGGTCGCCGGCGTACCGACGGGAGAAGGCGCACTCGCCCCGGGCGCGTCGGGACTTCCGGCCGCGGCCGCCGCAGCCGCCGGCACGTCACCCGTGATCGTGAAGGTGGTCGTCCCCGGCTCGAGCACCGGCGGCGCCTCGTCCTCGCCGAGGATGTCGGGGACGATGGCGCCGCGGAGGCGCTCGGTCGGGATCCCCTGGTACTCGGCTTCAGTGGCATACGTGTTCGTGGCCACCTGCGGCAGGATCTGGTCGAGCTCGAGGCGCCCATCCGAGACCTCGAGGCTGCCCTCGATTGCGGGCGCGAGCAGCGTGCCCGAGATCTTCATGTCGGTGTGCAGGTCGAGCAGGCCGTACTCGTTGTCGATGATGCGGAAGTCCTGGCCCTTCACCTGCAGACTCACTGCGCGCGCCTGCTCGCGGCTGAGCGCCAGTTCCCCCTGCACCGTCAGCAGGTCGCCGTCGTCGGTCTCGACGCCCATCTCCGAGATCACGACGCGCTCCTGTTCGAACGTGAGGACGGCGTCCGTGTTCTTGTAGGTCACGCCCGTCGCTGGCACGTAGAACGTGCCGTCGATCAGGAACACCGCGCCTTCGACGTGCGGGTCGCGCCCGGAGCCGGTGATGCGCACGTCCACCTGCGCCTGCCCGCCGATCTTCTGCACGTACGACGTCGCGCCCTCCGCCAGCGCGAGTTCGATGGGCGTCGACACGATGGCCACGTCGAGCCGGTCGGCCGCCGTCGGCGCCATGTGCTCGTCCGATCGGCCCTCGAGGACCGTCCGCGGGATGATGCCCCGGGCGGTGAGACGCGTGTCGAAGTCCTTCAGCAGTTCCAGGTCGACGATGGCGAGCGAGCCATCGAAATTGACGCGCCCGCCGAGGCGGAGGATGTCGATGTTGCGGACCCGTCCCTCGGTGACCTCGAGTTGCGCATCGGCCACCGGTCGCTCACGCGTGCCCCCCAGGGTGGCGTCGAGGTCCAGCACGCCATCGCCGTCGAACTCCTGCCCGGCCAGCGTCAGCACATCGCTGATGTCGACGTCGGTGGCGGCGACGCGGAGCGAGGACGCGGCGTCGGCCTGGATGCCGACGGTGCCCTCCGCCTCGATGTGCTGCGCCCCCGAGGCCAGCTGCAACGAGGCGATCGTCGCCTGGCGCGGCGTGATGTCGACACGCGCGGTGGTGTCGGGCGCGAGGCCCCACTGCACACCGTCGCGCGCGATCTCGAGGCGGCCGAGGGCCAGCCGCTGCAGGTTCTCCTCGAGGTCGAGCGTGCCCGTCGCCGCAAGCGTCCGCACGGCATCGTTCGCGGTGAGGTCGAAGCGCACCTGCCGACTGGCGTAGCCGATGGTGCCATCGACGTCCTGCAACACCTGACCAGCCACCGAGATCTGCTGCGCGTCGATCGACGCCTGCACGTCGAGTCGCTCCGCGTCGAAGTCGGGCAGGCGCACGGCGTACTGGGCCGTCATCGTCCCGGCCGCCGCCGTGTCGCCGTACGCGACCTGGTCGCCGGCGATCGTGCCGGTGACGAGGAAGTCCGCGCGGGTGCCCGTGATGCGTCCTTCGGTCGTCGCCGCCCCGGTGATCGGCAGGGCCGCAATCTTTGCCGGCTGCACCAGCGAGGCTGCCTCCAGCCGGTAGGCGAAGTCCGAGGCGTCGTCGGTCCCGAGCCCCAAATCCCCCTTGCCGGTCAGCGTGAAGCCGTCGCCGCGCGCCTCGAGGCTGCGGATGGTGGCCAGGCCGTTGGCCATCGAAACGTCGGCCCGGACGTCGTGGAACGGCACGTTCATGAGCGTCGGTTGCTCGAGCGACACCGTGCCGTCCACGGCGAGCGTGTCGAGGCTGACATTGCCCGTGTCCGGCAGCGTCACGCGCGCGTCGGCCATGCCAGTCAGCGTGCCTGTCACCGACGGGTTGCCCGTCAGCGCCGCGAGGTCGAAGCCTTCGAGGCGTCCCTTCGTCGTCAGTTCCAGGCGATCGTCGTCGAGCGTGGCGTCGAAGGCCAGATTCGGCAGTCGGCCGCCGAGGATCGTCGTGTCTGCCAGCGTGCCGGTGGCCTCGATGAGGAGCCCTGCCCGCCCGCGCTGTTGGCCCGCCACGTCGAAGTCGCCGTTGACGACGCCCGCAAATCGCGGCTCGGTGAGCGCCTGGATGCGCAGCGCCTCTCCCAGGCGCTGCAGGTCCAGGCCCGCCACGGTACCGGCGGCGCCGAAGGTGAATCCCTGCGGCGTCCGGCCGAACCGCGCGGTCGTGCCCTCGGCGACGGTGCCGCCTTCCACCGAGGACTCCGCGAGCGTGGCCTGCGCCGTCAGGGCCGACAACGGGCCGTTCAGCGCGTAGGTGCCGTTGAGGTTCGTGTCCAGCGCCGGCACGCGCAGGGCCGGCGGCAGTTGCCGGAGGTCGACGCCGTCCACGCGTCCGCCGAGATCGAGGGACAGCTCGCGCGCTCCCTGCCCCGGCCGGGCAATGGTGCCACTCGTCGTCGTCCGACCTCCGTAAGCGTTCGCGGACGCGTCGAGGCGGATGAGACGTCCGTCGAGCTCACCCGTCGCCCGCACGTTGGTCGCCTGGTACCCATAGGCACCGGCGACCGGACCCGTGAACGAAAACGACCCGTCGATGGGAAAGCCTTGTGTCGCCGACGGGAACCGCAGGTCGAAGGTCGCATCGCCGGTGATCCTGCCGGCCGCGTCCTGCGTCTTGAGAATCGGCGCGAGGTCGAGATCGGCAACGGCGAGGCGTCCTTCGAGGGCGCGCGTCGGCCCGGTGGCATCGAGCGTGAGTTGCCCCTTGGCGCGGCCGGCTTCCGACCTCGTGATGTCGACCTCGAGGCCAAGGGCGTCGAGTGTGCCCGTGGTCTCCACCGTGAGATGCGGGTGCAGCGGAAAAGACGCCGCCGGCACGAACCGCCCGATCTCCGGCAGCGAGATCGGCTGCCCCTGGACGTCGACGTCGAAGGCCCAGGGTGACTCGGGGTTCGCTCGGGCCAGCGTGCCGTCGACGTCGATCGCCGATTCGCCGGTCCGCGCGGCAATCGACTGGAACCGCCAGCCGCTCGGCACGCTGACGATGCGGCCGGCGAGCGAGCGCAGGTCGAGGTCCGGTTCCCCGGCGCGGAAGGTGAGGCGGCGGATGTCCACGCTGAGCTCACGCGGGCTGCTGGCGATGCTGCCTTCGAACGTGAAGCCGTCGATCTGTCGCGGGATCGCCTGCGTCCGCGGCACGCCGACTTCGCGCACGGTGACGCGGGCGTCGTTGACGCGGACGTCCGGCAGCGCGAAGGTCGCACGGGGCTTGTTCGGGTCGGCCGGCGGGCGGGGCTTGAGGAGGTTGGCGACGTTCCAGCCCTCCGGCGTGCGCACCGCGTTGATCACGGGGTTGTCGATGGTGATCTGCTGCACGACACGCCCCGCCGAAAGCACGTCGCCGAGGT
>JAEYZV010000480.1 GCA_023427865.1 Acidobacteriota bacterium | reverse complement strand
ACGATATACTTGCCGACCGTGCCTACGTCCGCCCCCGATGCCAGGTGGGATGTTGTTGGCCTCGGAGCCAACGCCGTCGACTTCGTCTACCGCCTCCCGGCCGTCCCACAGGCGAGCGGCAACTTCTCCAAGATGCGGATCAGCCGCGAGACCATCAGCTGCGGCGGGCAGATGACCACCGCGCTCGTGGCCTGCGCTCGCTTCGGGCTGCGCGCCAAGTACATCGGCGCCACGGGCACCGACGACAACGGCCGCCGGATCAGGGCCGAGCTCGCACGCCACAGCGTGGATTGCACCGACGCGGTCATCAAGGACGCGCGCAACCAGTACGCGGTGATCATGGTGGACGAGAACTCCGGTGAGCGCATCGTGCTCTGGGACCGTGACGAGCAGCTACAGCTCCGGCCGCACGAGATCCCGGAGCGCGCCATCGTCAACGCGAGACTCCTGCACGTGGACGACGTCGACCAGGAAGCCGCGATCGTGGCGGCCGAGATCGCGCGCCGGGCGGGACTCGTCGTGACGAGCGACATCGACCGGCTCACGCCGCGCACGATCGATCTGGTGAAGGCCGTGACGGTGCCGATCTTTGCCGAGCACGTGCCGACCGGTCTCACTGGCGCGGCAGACCTGGCCGCCGCCTTGCGCCAGTTGCGACAGGTGCACGCCGGCCTGCTGTGCGTCACGATCGGCGCGGAGGGCGCCATCGCGCTCGACGGCGATCGGCTGATCCACTCGCAGGGCTTCAAGGTCCAGGCGGTGGACACGACGGGGGCCGGCGACGTGTTCCGGGCCGGCTTCATCTACGGCACTCTGCAGGGGTGGCCCACCGAGCACGTCCTGCGCTTCGCCAATGCGGCCGCGGGTCTGAGCTGCACGCGGCCGGGCGCGATTGGCGGCGTGCCGGCGCTCGAGGAAATCGAGTCGCTGCTCGAAGCCACGCCGGCGTAGCGTCTCCCGGTGCGCGACGCGCGATCACCCGCCGGGCAAGGCCCGGCAGCTACGAACTGAACGCGCATGGTCGAAGGACCATCGACGTGGGTCGAGTACGCAGGCGTCGGCCCCACGCGACGCGCGATCACCCGCGGGGCAAGGCCCGGGGGCGACGAACTGAAGCGCATCGCCTACGGGACCACTGACGTTCGTTCGGTACGTAGGCGTCGGGCCTTGCCCGACGCGCGATCATGCGACTTTCGACGTGACGCCGAGCGTCTCGGCGATGCGTCGGGCCGCGGCGGCCCCGGAGTGCAGCGCCCCTTCCATGTACCCGGTGAACGCGTACGCGCAGTGTTCGCCGGCAAACTGCAGGTTCCCGCCGACGCCGTCCCACAGCGTCGCCCCGACGCGCATGATCTGCCCGGGCGCGGGGAACGAGTAGGCGCCCTTGGCCCAGGCATCGCCCGGCCAGTCCATGAAGCGCGTGCGGATCAGCGCGGGCGCCAACGTCCCGTACACGGGCGACAGCGCCGCGAGATAGCGCTGTTGCCGCTCCTCGGCTGTCCACGATCGGCATTCCTCGGCGGCAGGACCGCCCGAGAACGCGTTCATGCAGGTCCCGACGCCGGCCTGGTTCTCCGTCTGATGCCACGTCATCTGCACGGGGCCGCTCGACAGCAGGTTCGGTGACAGCCTGGCGCGCGTCCAGAACTCGCGGCGCACGCGCATCAGGTACTTGACGTTCGAGCCGACCTGCGGGTGGATGTGCGCGGGCAGTACGGGATCGAACGCGATGCGGTTCCACGTGTTGGGCGGAACCGCGATCACGACCTGGTCGCCTTCGAGCGTCCGGCCATCGGCGAGGCGGACGCGCACGCCCGACCGCGATGTGTGGACGTGGGTGACCGGCATCCGCAGCGTGATGCGATCACGGCCGATGCCCTCGGCGAGCTTCTCGGCGAGCTGCTGGTTGCCGCCCTTGCAGCGATACAGCTCGGAGTCCGTCCAGAACGCCTCGACACCGCCACCCTTCACCATGGCGAGGTGTCCGAGATAGCTCTGCCAGTCGGTGCGCACGCCGTTGTCTGCGGTGAGCATCGCGTCGATGGCGCGCCGGCACAGGTCCGAGCAGGCGAGCGAGCGCACCCAGTCGCCGACGGTCTTCAGGTCGAGCGCCACCGCATCGGGCGCCAGCCACGGACGGTCGGCATCCCCGACGCGCTTCGCGTCCGCGTTCATCGTCGCAAACGCCGCATCCATCTCCTCGAACAGTGCCTCGGCCTGTGCCGAGGTCAGCCGTTGGCCGTCGAGCGTCACCGGGTCCTCGAGCCCGGGATAGTCGGCCATGTCGAGCATCTGCAGGCCGAACGTCTTCGCGTAGGACTGCCAGAGCGCGTGATTGGAGCCAATGAGCTCGCCCCCGCCCTCGACCACCTTGCCCGGCACGAAGTCCCTGAACGACAGCACACGTCCGCCGACGCGATTGCGCGCCTCGACGACCTGCACGTCCAGTCCGGCGCTCGCAAGTTCGTAGGCCGCGGCAAGCCCGGCGAACCCCGCACCCACGACAACGACGCGCCCGCGGCCCGGGGATGTCTGTGCGAAGCCGCGCGTGCTGAGGAGCAGGCCCGCGCCAGCAGACATCGAGGCGAGCAGCATCTGTCGACGGGTGACGCCGTCTCGCGTATCGCGAGCGTAACGGTCGTGGAGGCGGGCGTAGAGGGATCGCATCAGTTGCATGAACGCCGGCAACGGCGCGCTGCGAACAGTGGGGGTGGTAAGGAGGCCCCGCCGAGGCGTCCACGTCCGCGTGTGCCGGCATTGGCCGTCCGACACGGCTTCGATCCAGAATGCCGGCGGTATGGCGCGTGTGGACTTCGCAGTCGTCGGGGCTGGTGCAGTCGGTGGGTACTACGCCGCGAGGCTGGCCAACGCCGGCTTCGACGTCGCTCTCGTGGCACGTGGGGCGCATCTCGAGGCGATTCGCGAGCGCGGGTTGTGGGTCTGGAGCCCGCTTGGCGACCTCGTCGTCCATCCGCGTGCCAGCGCCGATCCCTCCGCCATCGGACCCGCTGATGTCGTGCTGTACGCGGTCAAGACGTACGACAACCCGACGGCCCTGCCGCTGCTCGGGCCGCTCGTCGGTCCCGACACGATCGTGCTCACGCTCCAGAACGGCCTGACGAGCGCCGACGAGGTCGGCGCGGCGGTCGGTGCAGAGCACGTGCTCGCCGGGCCGACGCACATCGCTACCGCCATCCGGGCTCCAGGGCTCATCGAGCAGACCGGCACGCACCGGCGGATCGTGTTCGGCGAGATGACCCATGCCTCCGACGCTCCGTCGGCACGGGTGCTGGCGCTTGCCGATCGGCTGCGGCGTGCCGACATCCAGGTCGAAGCCGTGGCGGATGCGCGGGTGCCCCTCTGGGAGAAGTTCATCTACCTGGCGCCCTTCGCGGCCGTCACCGGCGCCTCGAGGCAGCCCGCCGGCGTCGTGTGGTCCACGCCCGCCCTCAGGACGACGCTCGGAGCGGCGTTCGAGGAGACGATGGCCATCGCGCGGGCCGAACGCGTGCCGGTGGCACCGGACACCCTCGAACGCATTCACGGCTACATGGATGCGTTGCCGCACGGGACGCGATCGTCGCTGCTCGTCGATCTCCAGGCTGGCCGGCGGATCGAGCTCGATGCGCTCGCGGCAGATGTCGTGCGGCGTGGCGCGCGCGTGGGTGTCCCCACGCCCGTCATGGCCACACTCGCGGCCACGCTGACGCCCTACGTCGCTGGTACCCCAGGGGACTGACTGCCGATGTTCATTGCGGGCGTGATGGCGCTCGGTGCGCTCGCGGGCATGTTCGGTGCGCTGCTCGGCCTGGGCGGAGGCGTGTTCCTCGTGCCCGCGCTGACGCTGTTCTACGGGCTGCCGTTTCGTCAGGCGGCGGGCATCGGGCTGATGACGGTGATCGCCACGTCCAGCGTCGTCTCGGCGCAACGGGCCGGCGACGGCTCGATAAACCTCCGCCTCGGCATCGTTCTCGAGATAGCGACGACGATCGGCGGCCTGCTCGGAGGAATCACGGCGTTCTGGCTGTCGCCGCGTACGCTGCAGGTGACGTTCGGCGTCGTCGCGCTGTTGATGGCCGGCGTGCTCTTCCGGCAGTTGAACCATCGCCAGAGCCTGCCCGCGGGCGACACCGACACGGGATGGCTCGGCGGGCAGTTCTACTCCACCGAGCAGAAGCGGATGGCGCTGTACCGCGTGCGCAACCTGCCTGTCGGACTCGCCGTGTCGTTCATCGCCGGCAACGTGTCCGGCCTGCTCGGCATCGGCGGAGGCATCCTGAAGGTGCCGGCGCTGCACGCCTGGTGCGGCGTGCCCTTGCGCGTGGCCGCGGCGACCAGCTCGCTGATGATCGGCGTGACGGCCGCGGCCTCCGCACCCGTCTACTACGCCACAGGGGAGATCGTGCCGCACTATGCGGCCGCCTCCGTCCTCGGCGTCATGGCCGGCACGCGCGCCGGGTTCTGGGTCTCCGAGCACGCGCGCGTCAGCGGCCTCAAGATCCTTCTCGGCCTCGTCCTCGTGGTCGTGGCGATCACGATGCTGGTGCGCGCATGAGTCTGACTTTCGAACAGCTGCTCGGACGCACCCTCGGGCTGGGCGTCGCCGTCAGTACGGCGCTGCTCGCGATGGGGCTGCTGATCTACCTCGTGCGTCCTGGTCCCGCGGCGGACCTGCTGTTCAACGGCGGCCTCGTGGCGCTCATGGGGACGCCGATGCTGCGGGTCGCCTTGTCGTGCGTCGAGTACGTTCGCGAACGGGACTGGTTCTTCGCCGTCAACGCGTTGGGAGTGCTCGCCGTGCTCCTGCTCACGATCTGGACCGCCTGGAGCCAGTGAGCCGGGACGCAGTGACCGGGTGGACGCGCGCCTTGCGGCCCGGTCGGCGCAGCCCGGGCCTACGAACCGCAAGGGCCGCCGGGCGGCGATCAATCGTCCGGCGCCCGGCCCGGCAGCAACCGCGCACGCACGCGCTCGGGCAGCCG
>JAEYZV010000478.1 GCA_023427865.1 Acidobacteriota bacterium | reverse complement strand
ATCCAGACGTCCCGATCCAGGATGGGGTCATGGCCGACGAGCAGCGTCCCGTCGGCCCAGGGGCCAAGGGTGCCCGTCACTTCGTACGGTCCTAGCGCGCGGGTCGGGGTGGCCCGCGTGACGATCGTCGACGCGATCTCGCGCGGACTCCTGACATGCGTGCGGGTCACCACTCGGGTGCCGCTCACGATGTCGTGCAGCGCGGCGGCGCCGTGGCGGCGTCCCGCCCGCGCAAAGAGTAGCAGGAGGAAAAGACCCGTGATCAGCAGCCCCACGACTTCGACGCGCGAGTCCCTGAACCCCATGTGGAGGAGCATCAACACGGTCGCGGATCCGGCATACCACGCCAGGCTGTACAGGACGGCGCGCCAGCCGGCGCGAGCGAAGCCGACCGGTGTTACAGAGAATGATTGGACCACGCGCAACCGCACGATCGCCTTACCTGCCGCCCTGCCCCACGCACCCTCGGACGCGGTGAAATAGAGCACCTGCGCGGCGAATTCCGACGCCAGCACCGCCGGGTCTACTCGGTTGAGGGTAGCGGTCACCGCACCGGTGATCACGAAGAGCAGCACCTGATCGATGAGACCGGCAGCCGCACGCTCCGGCAGCGCGGCGGCAACTGGCATTTCCGAACCGAATGGCCGCAGCGCCGCCCTGAGCGAGGCATAATCGGCCGGCCGCGTCGCCGGCGACTTGGACAGGCATCGTGCGATGACGCTGTCCAGTGCGGTTGGTACCAGGGGGGCGTACGTCGTCGCAGACGGCGCGGGATCGGTCATCACCCTGGCGACGAGCGCGGTGAGCGTGGGTGCGTCGAATGGCGTCCGGCCGGTCACGAGGTAATAGAGAGTGGCCCCGACCGCGTAGATGTCCGATCGCAAATCCAGAGGTTCGCCGCGGAGCTGTTCGGGAGCGGCGTAGTGCGGCGTGCCCTGGATTTCGCCAGCCTCCGTGACGGCGTCCCCCAACTGGCGCGACGCGGAGATCGACAGACCGAAGTCGCCGATCTTCACGGTGCCGTCCACGTCGACGAAGCAGTTGGCAGGCTTCACGTCCCGATGCAGGATTCCCACGGTGTGAGCTGCTTCGAGTCCCTCGATGACCTGCAGGATGGCATCCACCGCTTGACGAGGCGGCAGCGGTCCGTGTTCGTTGACTCTGTCCTTCAGCGTGCCGCCAGCCACCAACTCCATCGAGATGACCGGAACGCCGGCGATCTCCTGGCTCCCGAACACGTACACGCTGTGCGGGTGTGAGAGCGCGGCGGCGAGTCGTCCCTCACGCAGGAATCGAGCGCGGTCGGCGGGCGTGGCGAGCTGCTGGCTCAGAAGCTTGATCGCGACGCGTCGCCCATCGTCGAGGTGCTCGGCTTCGAAGACCTCACCCATGCCTCCGCGACCGAGCAGGCGACAGATGCGAAACGGACCGAAGGTATCGCCCACCGAGGGGCGCGATGCCGGGGCGGCGGGCGCGTCGATCGGCGGGCCCACCTCGGTTGGCGCAAGAGCGGGATCCGGGAGTCGCTGCGCGCGGTGACCGGTCCCGCACACGGGACACGGCGCGACGTCGTCACCTGTCAGCCGCGCTCCGCAGTGCGAACATGTTCCCCGACTGGTCGTCATGCGGCGCGAGCGGTTCCGATCGTGTGCGGCAGCCCGTCAGCGCAACGCCACCGACGCCGCCGCGAACACGTCAGCGTCGGCCCCGCGGCGCGGCTACGTAGTAAGCAACGAAGGCGCGCCCGGCCGTGAACGCACTGACCGGTGGCGAGCTTCCAGCGGAACATCGGCGAAGCCTCTAGCTCTTCGGCGCGCGGCGGTAGCATGCCCTTGCCTTTTCGGGTGACCAGACGAGCCGGTGGCGGACTCCCTCTCTGACCCCCGAGACGAACGCCAACGTTTCAGCGCCTGCCCACGCGCTCAGGAGAAGCGGTGGCGCCGTCCATCCGCTCGGGCAGCGCGAACACGTCGCCCTCACGTGTCGCGAAGTAGATGCGCGACGCGGAGGGCTCCAGCGGATTGCCGTCGGCCCAGATGGCGTAGAAGTCGGGATGCGCGTCGAGCGGTTTGCGCGCGTACGAATGATTACGCGCGCTCGCAGCCGTCAAGGTCTTCGTGCGCATCCATGTCGCGCCCTGGCTCGTGCTCGTCCACATCACCATCTCACCGCCCGTGCCCCAGGGCTGCGGTCCAGGGTCGGTCGGGGCGATCACGCGCCACGTCCCTCCGGCCTCGACGTAGAGCGAGACGTGGTCGTAGTTGTGGTCCGACTCGGAGAGGGCGCGGTGCTCCCACGCCTCGCCGGTCCAGCGCGCCGTGAGCCACGTGTACGGGCCGCTGCCAGGACCCGGCATGAAGCCCCGTGAGGTGAGGTAGAGCACGACCGGGCGGCCGTCCGCGTCGAAGGCCAGGTCCTTCAGGTACACGCTGCGATCGGCCGACAGCGAGTCGAGCACCCGCGCCGGGTTGTCGATCGTGGTGACCGGCAGCGGCACGCGCGCGCCCTGCACCGTCGTCCACGTGCGCCCCGCGTCGGGCGTCTCCAGGTAGTAGATGTTCGATCGGTAGTTCAGCCCCGTGCCTGCCCGTCCTCGCGACGGGTGCATGTCGAAGACGGTCGCGACGCGCTCTCCATGCGGCCACGAGATCTGGTAGTCGCCCATGTCGATGTGGGCCAGCAGTTCCGGATCGGTCCAGCGGCGACCGTCGTCGGAGCGGCTCGTGTAGAGCGAGCGCTGGTTGGCGCGGTATAGCGTGTGGAGGAACAGGAACCCGTCGTGCGCGCGCAGATACCACGGCTGGGGATACGAGAAGTTCGTCGTGGCCACGAGTTCCCACGTCTCGATGTCGTATGGCTTCGTGGACCGATGGATGTAGGCGGGACGGGATCGGCCGTGCGCGGCGGAGAACACCCACAGGTGACCGTGGCGGTCGATCGACAGCACGGCGTTGTCGTGCGCGTCCTCGGTCTGCTTGTTCAGCAGCCGCACGGGCCGCGACACCCGGTGCGTGCGGTGGTCGTAATAGCCGACCAGGTGCACGAGCTGATCCTGCCGCTCCGAGACGTTGCCACTGGACCCGCCCAGCACGAAGAACGTCTTGTGTGCCGCCGCGGCGTACACCGCCATCGGCAGGTGCCACTGCGGGTAGGTGGCGAAGCCGCCGGAGTACTTGTAGCGATGGGCATCGCCGGTCGGCTGGTTCATGTACCAGATGCCGCGGTAGCCGTCCCACGGGCGCGGCGTGAGGTCGGTCGACTGCAGGACGATGAGCGCCACGAGGGCCGCGAGAAGTCGGGGCATGGACGACGTAGTGTAAGGGAGTGGTTGCAGTCACGAGGCGTCGTCACGTGCCGCTGTCGCCGGCCGTCTCCGACCGCAGCCCGTCAGCGTGTGCGTGATGACGACTCTTCGGGTCCAGGTCGCGTGTCACGTCGGCCTACCGGAGGCGCGTCGCCACTGCGTTGGTGCCTGCCGCCCAGTGCACGCCCGCAGCATCCCAGTACATCGCGCGCTCGACGACGATGCGGGCAGGCGTGGGGCCCAGGCTCTCGACGAGCGCGCCGAACCGCCGCCCGATCGCCTGCGGGAAGTCCGCGCCGACGTTCACGTTGACCCGGCTGTTGGCCGGCAGCGTGAAGACTGCGTCGGCAGTGGTGTCGTCCTCGAAGATCAGCGTCACTTTCGCACTGCCGGCGATGGCCGAGGTGTTGGCGACGAGTATGTAGGTCTCCACGGCCCGTGGCCCGCCCTGCTCGCCCTCGGCGAGCGCCCACACCTCGCCCGTCGCCGTGCTGCCGGCCGAGTCGTGCGCCTCGGCCCACGTGGCCGACGTTCCGGGCCACCACATGGCCCGTTCCACGATGATGGGCACGCCCGAGGTGCTGTCGATGATGCACGACACCGCCGTGGCGGCCAGCCTCGGATCCTCGAGATCCACCCAGATGTTGAACCGGCTGTTCGGTGGCACGACGTAGTCTCGCGCGAGGGACGTGCCGTCGGGCAGCAGGAACGTGGCGGTGATCGGCGCCTCGAGGGCCGTGGGATTGGCGACGAGGACGAAGAGGTCGAAGTACGACCCGGTAGCGCCCTCGGCGAGGAACCAGCGCGTCGACGGCTCCGTTATCCCTGCACCTTCGTGTCCCGCGCCGAACAACAGCCCCTGCCGATCGAGGTACATGGCACGCTCGACGATCACGGGCACGCCGTTCAGGCTCTCGATCATGGCCGAGACGTCGATGGCCGCCAGCGGCCGCACTCCCGAACCTTCGGGCACCTCCTCGAGGTTGACCCAGATGTTGTAGCGGCTGTGGGGAGGCACCGCGTGCACCTTCTCGATAGGCGCGCCGCTCGGCAGGAGGTATCGCACGCGGACTTGTGCCGCGGCGGTTGGATGGGGGTTCTGCACGAGATAGAAGAGGTTGAACCCGGAGTGCGTCGCGCCTTCGGCCAGGTACCACATCGTCGCGGGCGCCGCGACGCTCGTCTCCGCGTGACTGCCGTAGCCTGAGCCGTCCCACGACATCGTGCGGTCGGCGACGACGGGCTGGTCCGACTCGATTGCGGTCGAGAACTCGGCGTGCGCCATCTCGGGCACGCTCTTCACGACGACGGTCCTCCGGCCAAGGGGCGGCACGGACACGTAGCGCACGCGCGTGGTGGTGTCGCCGCGCTGGAAGCGCAGCAGCGTGTTGGCCGTGAGGGTCGCCGACGGATTGACGAGGGCGATCATCGTGTCGAAGAAGCTGCTCGTAGCGCCCTCGGCCAGGTAGCGCCGGACGGGCAGTGGCGCCGCCGGGGCCGCGGCAATCACGAGCCGGGAGAGTTCGTTCATCGTGGCGCAGACGCGATCGGCCGGCATGTCGTGCGCCGACGACACGTCCACCCAGCTGCTCTTGCCGGCTGGCTGCAGCCAGACCATCAGCTGCTCCTCGCTCGATCCGGCGGCGGCGACGTCTGCCGGTGTGTACGGCAGGCAGATCGTGACGGTGGCGAACGTGAGTCCCTGCGCAGCGGGAAGCCACGACGATCCCGGGAGGAACCCCATCGTCGTCACGGGCGTCGCCGGCGTAGGCAGCGGAGCGATGGTGAACGTACCGGAGGTCGTCACGCCCGTGAACATGGCGGTGATCGTGCCGCCGGCAACCGGCAGTGACACGCTTACCGGTTGTGCCGGGTCAGCCGGGGCGGTGACATCGACGCCGGGCAGGTAGGAGAACGCTCCGGCGGCGGACGCCTGCCCGGCGATGGTGCGGACGATGACGTCGTGGCTGCCTGCCGTGCCCGGAGGCGTGGCGCAGGTGAGCGACGTCGAGCTGTGGACCGTCACCGCGGCGGCAGGCACACCGCCGATCGTCACCGTGGTGCCGCCGACGACGAAGTTCGCGCCGCCAATCGTGATCGATGTGCCGCCCACGGTCGGTCCGGCTGCCGGAAACACGGAGGTGATGGCGGGACCGGGCAGGGCAGGCAGTTGCATGTGCTGGACGAAGTAGTCGGGGCCGTCCATGCGGGTCAGGTTCTGGAAGAGCGCGGTGCCCGGCTGGACGTCGAGGCCGCTGCTCGGATCGCGCGCCGAGAACAGCGCCAGGTAGCCATTGGCATCGAACGTCAGGCTCGCGAAATGGAAATGCAGCGGCGACTGGCTTGCCGTGTATGTCAGCGGCTGGTCGGTCGTTTTCGTCATCGGGACGTCGAGCACGTTGATGCTGGCGGCCGCAGGGAGGCCCGACCCGCCGGGCGGCACCCACCACCACAGGTGCGTGCCGATGGCGGGCCACTGTTCGATCGGCACGGTCGAGGCCTGGTCGTGAGCGATATGGCGCAGCGTTGGTGTGTCGCCGAACCAGGCGTAGTTCTCGAACACGAGCGGGACGTTCGGCGGATACCTGTATGTTGTCGTCCACGTCTGGATCAGGGACCCGTATCGGGACTCGACCATCGACTTGATGTCGACCATCCCGCCGATCGACACCTCATTGGCCACCGACAGGAACCCCGGGTGCGGACCGGCGTCCTCGGCAATCGCGGTCCGCGTCGCGAAGTCGTAATTGATCTCGGCCAGGATGAAGAACATCTTCGTCGAGCCCCAGCGCGCCTGGTGGTAGAGCAGGAGTCCGGTCTCCGCGTCGAAGTACGCGTCACCGGTGCTGGCGAGTCCGAGTTCGTACGTGACCCGGTAGATGAGGCGCTGGGGCTGTAGTTTGAAGAGTGCCCGGGCGACGAGCAGGTCGTACGAGAGGTGCGAGAGGAAGGTATCGCTGGTGTAGGGCTGCGGATCGACGACGAGGATGTGCTGCCCCTTCCAGGTGTCGCCCGGCTGCAGGGTCGGGAGCCTCTGGGGATGGATCCAGACCGGTCCCATGTCCAGCTTCTGGTACGTCCCGGTCTGGACCAGCTGCGGCACGGTCCAACTGGTGAGCGCCGAGTGGTGCACCACGGTGGCCGACGCGCTCGTGACACTGTCAAACAGGTACGCCTCGGCGGCGTCCGAGGAGGTCACGCCACCGCCGCCATCGACCCCTCCGAAGTACCAGACGCGGACACGGGGCTGCATCCACTCGGTTTGCGCAACCGCGAGCCCGGCTCCCGGGCCTCCAACGACGATGGCGAACACAAGCGGGAGCAGAGTCTTCGCGTCCACGGCCACGCCTCCCGATGGCGAGACGGCCTGCGCCACGAGCGTTCGGGCGCGCCTCGGGCCGATCGGAGGTAAAGGGCGCAAACGCGGTGCCAATGGCCGGCGCGCGTGGTGCGCAGTCCTGGGCGTGCACACTCGTCACCGAGCCCACTGACGCATCACCGCATGTGAGAGAACGTGCCCGGCACTCGCGGAAAAGTTCGCGGGCGGTTCGAGGCCCCCGGTCGAGGCTGAGGCGCTGCCTCCCGGTCGATTCACTCGGCATCGTGCGGTGGCGACGTGCTCCCGGAATCGGGCGCCGACGTGCAGCACGGGACTTCGCGCGCGGCGATCCAGCCGCCCCTGTCGCGCACGACGACCGTGAGGCGCGCCATGCCCTTCGGGGCGG
>JAEYZV010000418.1 GCA_023427865.1 Acidobacteriota bacterium | reverse complement strand
GTGCGAGACTCGCGAGTCTTGCCCACCATGGCTGCCACTTGTCATTTCGTATGTTCATCAGTCATTACCTCCGGTCCTCTCCAAGGCAAGACGCGATCCGATGGCGATTTCGCCGTTCCCGAAGGCCGCGCACGCGGATATGTCAGGTCGCGCTCACGAAAAACCGTGAGTGCCGCGACATGTCGTGAACCGCCCGAAAACCTCGATGTGGGATCCAACTGAGCGGCTCATTTGAACTCAAAAGGAGTGTCTGGTAGGGTCGGGGACAGGGCGCAACCGACGCGGAGGTGAGCCGAAGACAGACAGGAGCGCAGATGGCACGACAGGAAGCACGACTGCTGGTGGTCGCGAATCGGCTGCCCGTAACCGTGCGCGCACATCAGGACGGCGTTCGGGTGGGGCGCGCGAGCGGCGGTCTGGCCACGGGGTTGCGCAGCTGGCAGGAGCAGTCGGCGGCGGTCTGGATCGGCTGGCCCGGCGACGTCAGCCGGATGACCGCGTCACAACGCGAGGCGCTCGAGCGCAAGCTGGACGCGTCGCATCTCGTGCCCGTCCACCTCACGGCGGACGAGATCGAGCGCTACTACGAGGGGTTCGCGAACCAGGTGCTGTGGCCCTTGTGCCACTATCTCGTCGATCGCGTGCCGGTGGACGCCGCGGGCTGGACGGCGTATCGCGAGGCCAACGAGCGCTTCGCCGACGTCGTTGTCGAGGCCTACAGGCCGGGCGACCTGATCTGGGTGCACGACTATCAGCTGATGCTGCTGCCGGCCCTGCTGCGGCAGCGGCTGCCGGACGCGCGCATCGGCTACTTCCATCACATCCCGTTCCCCTCCTCCGTGGTCTTCCGCATCCTGCCATGGCGGCGTGAGCTGCTCGACGGCCTGCTCGGGGCCGACCTGATCGGCTTCCACACGTACGCTTACCTCCGGCACTTCCTGGGATCGCTGTTGCACGTGGCCGGCATCGAGGCGGAGGTGGACACCGTGCGCGTCGGCGCGAGAGACGTCCGCGCGGGGGTGTTCGCGATGGGCATCGACGCGGCGGCGTTCGATAGCCGGGCCCGCACCGACGAGAACCGCGACGACGTGGTGCGGCTGCGTGCCGATGGCGGCGGGCGCCGCATCGTCCTCGGCGTGGACAGGCTCGATTACACCAAGGGCATCCCGCGCCGGCTGCTCGCGTTCGAGCGACTGCTGCAGCGGCGTCCGGACCTGCGCGACGCGGTGAGGTACGTGCAGGTGGCCGTGCCCTCGCGCGAGGGTGTCGACACCTATCGCGCATTCCGCCGTCACGTGAACGAGATGGTCGGGCGCATCAACGGCGCCGTCGCGACGCTCGCCTCCACGCCCGTGCACTACCTGCACCGGTCGGTGTCGCATCGCGATCTCGTGGCGCTGTACGGAGCGGCCGACGTCATGCTCGTCACGCCGTTGCGCGACGGCATGAACCTCGTGGCCAAGGAGTTCGTCGCCTCGCGGCCCGACGAGGACGGCGTGCTCGTGCTCAGCGAGTTCGCTGGAACGGCGGCCGAGCTCGGCGACGCGGTCGTCGTCAACCCGTACGACGTGGATGCCGTCTCGCGCGCCATCGAGGATGCGCTGGACCTGCCACGCGAGCAGCGGCAGGTGCGCATGCGCGCAATGCGACGCCAGGTGTTCACGCACGACGTGCACGCGTGGGCGGCGGCGTTCGTCGGGCAGTTGCAGGCGCGCTCGGAGTCGGCGTCGGCAGCCGTGGCGCCGTCACGGACCGCAGGAGAGGTCGTCGATGCCGTTCGCGGCAAGCCGCTCTGCCTGCTGCTCGACTACGACGGCACGCTCTCTCCGATCGCGCCGACGCCGGAGCTTGCCGCCCCCGACGGGGAGCTGCGCGGGCTGCTCGACGAGGTCGCCCGGATGCCGCACGAAGGCGTGCACATCGTCAGCGGACGTTCGCGCGACACGTTGCAGGAATGGTTCGGTACGCTGCCGTTCGACCTCTGGGCCGAGCATGGCTTCTGGCATCGGCGGCACGGGGTGGGCATGGCCCCGGGTGCGCGTCGCCTGCCGCCAGGCAGGGCCGACGACGGGGCACGCGGTTCGTGGAGCGCCGCGGCCACGCTGCCCGAGGACTGGTGGATGAAGGTGCTGCCCATCCTCGAATCGTTCACGACGAGCACACCGGGGTCTCGCATCGAAACGAAGACGGCCGCGCTCGCGTGGCACTACCGGCTCGCCGATGCGGAATTCGGAGCACGGCAGGCCCAGGAACTGCGCATGGTGCTCGGCGATGCGCTGAGCAACCAGCCGCTCGAAGTGCTCGAAGGGAAGAAGGTCGTCGAAGTGCGTGTGCGCGGCGTCAGCAAGGCCGCCGCTGCGCTCTACGCACGCGCTACGGTGCCGCCGGGGACGGTGTTCCTCGCCATTGGCGACGACAGGACCGACGAGGACCTGTTCTCCGCCCTTCCCGGTGATGCGGTGACGGTCAGGGTCGGCAAGGGACCGACCGGCGCCCGGTTCCGCCTTGCGGACGTCGGCACCGTGCGCGCCCTGCTCCGTGAACTGGCGCATGCGGTCGCGCCGGCGTCCGGGCCCCGCTGACGCCGCGGGACAGGCACGCCGTTCGCAGGGCGGTTTACCATCGTGCGCATGAGATCCGCGCCCCGATCGGCCGACCTGCCCGACGTGCTGGCTTTCATGCAGGGACTCTGGGCCGTCGTGCATCGCATGGAACGCCTGTCGAAGCAGATGGGCGTACGGTCCGGCGTCACTGGGCCACAACGCCTGGTGCTACGGCTGATCGGCCTGTTCCCCGGGCTCTCGGCCGGCGATCTTGCGACGCTGCTGCACCTGCATCCAAGCACGCTGACCGGCATCCTCCAGCGACTCGAGGAGCAGGGCCTCATCTCTCGTGCCGCCGATCCGGCCGACAGGCGCCGGACGGTGCTCGGGCTGACGCAGCGCGGCACGCGCGCGAGCAGCAGCACGGCGGGCACCGTCGAGGGTGCCGTGGAGGTGGCGTTCGAACGTTCGACGCCTGCGCAACGCAGTGCGACGCGCAAGTTCCTCGAGGAGTTCGCGTCCGCGCTCGACAACGAACTCGACGCTCCCCGCACGTAGCCACCGCCCCCGTCAGGTAGGGACCGCTGTCTCAGCGGTCCGCCTGCGTCACCTCCAGCGGTCCGCCCGCGTCGCCCCGCCTTCACGTCGGTGCCGGTCCTCAGCCGGCCGTCCGCGCAGCCACGTGCTAGAATAGTTTGAGTTCAAATCAATACGCAGGCGGGAGGTCTGCCCAGCAGGGGGAGGAGGCTACGAGAACACCGTGCGGTCGGTATTCATGACGCTGTGTGCGCTGCTCGTGACGGTCGCCGCGCCGGAGGCCGGGGCCAGCGCCGCGGACGGCGCGCGCCACGTGGAGCGGCTCAGAACGCTCATGGGCGAACTGCGCCCGGAGAGTCTCGAGCACGCCGCGCGCATCCGCGACACGTACGAACCGGCCGCGACGACGCTGGCGCTTGCCGACCGCGACGCGCTGCGCGACGCCATCGCGTCGGGCGAGATCATCGCGGTGCCGCCAGGTGTGCGCGGCTTCAACGTCGCGCTCCGCCTCCACGGCGCGCACCAGATCGCCGAGCTCGATCCCGCGCACCAGCCCCTGTACCTTGCCGCGCGACCGGAGACCCTCGGCGTGTTGCTCGACATCGCGTCGCGTCTCACCCATGGCCCGCTCGAGGTCACGAGCCTCGTGCGCCACGCGGCGTACCAGAGCTCGCTCGCGCGAAGCAACCCGAACGCGCGCACCGGCGTGCCGACGCACGTGATGGGGCTGGCCGTGGACATCTCGGTGCTGCACATGCCGATCGCGCACGTGCGCGAACTGCGCGACGTCCTGCGCCAGATGGCCGACAGCGGCGCCATCCACTTCATCGCCGAGCGTCGCCAGCTCGTGTTCCACGTCGTCCCGGCCGCGTTGCATCGCGCGTACTACCGCGGCTTCGCCGAGGCGGTGGCCGCTGCGGGGACGGCGGAGCAGCTGTACCCGTGGCGCGCGATCGTCGAGGCACGTCCGGCGTCGCTGCAGGACTCGCCCGCCTGGTCGGAGACGCCCAGACCGTTCCCGACGATCGCCTGGGCGCACGACCCGCGCCTGGCGTACGTGCCGGCACCGCTGTTCGAGCTCGACCGGACGCTGGCGGTCAGGGCAGGCGCCGGGCTCGCCTGGTGGGAGTGGGGCGCCGTGCTCGGCGTGTTCGTGGCGGGCCTCGGCCTGCTGCGGCTTGCACGGCGCGTGCTCGTGTGGGCCGGGCGCGGCGGATGGCGACGCCCGCTCGGGGGCGCGCTGGCCGTCGT
>JAEYZV010000431.1 GCA_023427865.1 Acidobacteriota bacterium | reverse complement strand
CGGCTGCCCGACAACCTCCATCAGTCGTATGTCTACCGCAACGGCTGCGAGGAGCACGTGCAGTTGATCTGGCCCGGGCGCGAGGTGAGCGGCACGCGGTCCGGGACGCTGCCACCGGGCGCGCAGGTGTTCGAACTCTCGCCGGACGGCCGCTCGCTGCACCCGCCAGCCGCGGGCACGTTCACCGACCCCCAACCCACGCCCTGGTGACGGCCGCCCGGCGCCCGCGAGTCCCGACGAGGGGACCTCGCCCAGGCGGCCCCGCGGTTCCGAAGAGAGCGGAGTCCCGAATCCCCAATCCCGACTCCCGAGTCCCGACTCCCGAGTCCCGACTCCCGAGTCCCGAGTGCCCTTGCCGAACGCCCAAGGCCGACTGACGAAGGCCGAGAGTTCCTACCTGCTTCTGATCCACGCCTCGCTGAACGTGGCGTGATTGATCACCTTGCGTGAGTCCGACGTGTACACGACGTGGATGCGGCCGTCGCGGGCCTGGAAGGCGACCGGATAGGCGTAGCTGTTCTCGCCGCTCGCCAGGGCCTTCTTCACCGGGTAGCTGCGATCCCCATCGTCGGAGAGGGCGAGCATCAGCGGCGTGCGCTTCCACATGTGGTCGTTGTAGACGAGCAGCAGCGCGCCGGACGAGAGCTTCAGGAAGTCGACCGCGGAGTTCGGGTTCGGAAACGACGAGTCGCGCCCCTCGCTCCACGTGCGGCCGCCATCACGGGATTCGGCCCGTACGAGCCAGCCGTTGTCGGTCGGCCCATAGCCGCCGCCGCGGCGCGCGTACGCCACGAGATGGCCCGGCGACAGTTCCACCACCGCGGGCTGGATGTTCCCGCGCGGC
This sequence comes from Acidobacteriota bacterium, assembly GCA_023427865.1. GTDB lineage: Bacteria > Acidobacteriota > Vicinamibacteria > Vicinamibacterales > Vicinamibacteraceae > Luteitalea. The sequence goes on along the minus strand of JAEYZV010000431.1, from coordinate 4,137 downwards.
GATCGGATCTCTCCGAGCGACTCCCACACCTGCGTCTTCGGGTCGTAGCGGAGGAACCGCGACGTGCTCCTGGGCCCCACGCTCTCGGTGTCGTTGCCGTCCTCGTAGTACACGGGCAGCAGATAGCTGCCGTCGTGCAGCACGATGGGGCTGTTGCGCACCATCATGCCGGCCTCGAGCGCCAGCGGGAACGCATCGGACCACGTCTGCGCCATGTCGCGCGACACCTTGGCCTGGATGCGCGACGTGCTCCACGTGTCGCCGAAGCGCACGACGTAGAAGAGCCACACGAGGCCGTCGGGTGCCTGCCATACCACGCCGTTGCCGACCGACCGGAACGGATCGCGCGCGATGGGCACCGGCGCCTCCCACGTGGTTGCGCCCTTGCGGAGCCGTGCGCCGAACACGGTCGTGTCGCGCGCGTACTCGCCCTGCCCGCCGTAGTAGACGAGATACAGATCGCCGTTGGCGAGCTCGGTGGCGCTGGCCGGGTGCTTGTAGGGACCCGTGGCGGTCTCGGGGCCGAACACCCGCGTGATGACCGGTGCCTCGGCCGGCTGCGCGTGCAGCGTCGGAGCGGCGGCTAGGCCGGCCAGGAGCACGAGGATCGTAAACGCGATGTGACGCATCAGGAGGTCTCCGAGGCCGGCAGGTGGCCGGCGGGAACGCGGGCGGTACAATGCAGGAACACCGGATGCCAGTGCGAACCCCTCGTCCAGCCGCCGCCGCGACCCGCAAGCCGGGTGTGCGCGCCCGCGACGACAAGTACTACTCCAAGGTGATCGGGCGTGCTCTCGAGATCCTGGCGGTGCTGCGCAAGAGCGAGCAACCGATGGGGCTGGCCGACATCGCCGCCGCCGTGGGGCTTGCCAAGAGCTCGGTGTTCCGGCTCCTGCACACGCTCGAGGTCTCGGGCTACGTCGAGCGCAACACCGACGCCGCGTACGGTCTCGCGTCCGAACTGCGCGTGTGGGGCGACGGCAAGCGCGTGACCGACCTGGTCGACGCGGCGCTCGCGCCCATGCGCGGCTTGAGCCGCGAGTTCGGCGAGACGATCACGCTCGCCATGCACTTCGACAACCGCATCGAGGTCGTCGCCACGCTCGACAGCCCGCACCTGATTCGCATGGCCAACACGGTGGGCCGCATCCTGCCGCCGCACGCCAGCTCGCTCGGCAAGGCCATCACGGCGTTCCAGCCCGACGAGGTGGTCGAGCGGCTGCGCCGGAGCTATGGCAACCATCGATTCACCGAGCACACGATCACCGACGAGGTTGCGCTCAAGCAGGAGTACGAGCGCGTGCGCACGCAGGGGTACTCGACCGACGCGGAGGAGAGCGTCCTCGAAGGCTGCTGCTTCGGCGCGCCGGTGGTCGGCCCCGACGGCCTCGTCATCGCGGCCATCAGCCTCTCGCTCCCGAAGATGCGCCTGCGCGACAAGGCCCTGCAGAAGAAGATCATCGCGGCCGTGCGCGACGCGGCCACGCAGACGGGGCGGGCGCTGAAGCGCGCATAGCGCGGCCGGGCTCGGAGAGCCGGCCCTACCTGCGCACGGAGAGCCGGCCCCGTCTTCGTACGGTAGGGCCCGCTGTCCCAGCGGGGCTTCCCATCCTCCGTCAATGCGTCAACCTCCATTGCCGCAGTTTCTCGACGGAAAAGCCCGGTGCCTTGATCAAATCGAGCAGCGCCCGCTCCTCGCGCCTCACCTCGTCGCACGCGGCGGCGACCTCGCCCGCGATCGCCTCCGGTATCACCAGCAGGCCGTTCACGTCGCCGTGCAACAGGTCGCCGGGCGCAATCGACAGGCCGTGGATCGCCACCGGGACATCGACGTCGAGGATCACCGGCTGGCCGTGTGAGACGACCAGGCCGGGGCAGAAGTACTGGAAGCCGCCGAGGGCCTCCACCTCGCGCACGTCGCGCAGGCCGCCATCCGACACGCACCCCACCGCGCCGAGCGCCTTCGCCGTCGTCGCCATGATCTCGCCCATGTGGCAGCCGCGCCGGGGATCCGGCCCCACGTCCTTGATGACCAGCACCGCCGGCTTCGGTGCCGCCTCGAGCGCCGCCCACAGGCCCAGCAGGCCGGCGCCATCGGCGCGACCTTCCGTCGTGCTGTCGGCCGTGCACGTCAACGCGTAGCCCACCATCGTCCCGAGTTGCGGAAAGACGCAGCGCAGGTCCCGATCCGCGTACCCGTCGACGCGCCGCCGCACGCCGAAGCGTTCGACCGCATTGGCGACGGTCGGGCTGTCGATGGCGCCAAGCGCCGCCAGTTGGTCCGGTGTCAGTCGTGGCATGGCCGATCCTGCGCGTCGGACGACCTGTCCGCCGTGGCCCTGGCGGAGGTCGACGTCCAGCGCCTGCACCTTGTCTGCAACGTCATCGCAATGGTTGTCACTTATAAAACAGATGGTGTAGAAAATGGAACGTCTTTCAAAATGGCATCACAGCGCTCCCTCCCGGAGGCACCACCAATGCTCGCCCCCGTCCGCTCGTGTCTTGCTCTCCTCGCCTGGTTGGTGGGGTGCTCGGCGCCCGTGCACGCACAGGCACCGACCCCGCAACCCCTCGATTTGACGACCGCAACCATCGTCGTGGCCACCGATGCCACGCCCCGCGAGCGCGTGGCTGCGACGATGCTCCTCGACGAAGTGCAGAAGCGCTCGCTGGCACGCTGGACGATCGGTGAGCGGCCAGCCTCCGGGCCTGCAATCCACGTGGGCCGCCTCGCGTCGCTGCGCCGCGGCGCGCTGGCCTCGCGCATCGCCGGTGCGGCACCGGGGCCGGAGGGCTACCGGATCTCCAGTTCCCGCGACGGCGTCGTGATCGCCGGCGCCGACGAGCGCGGCGTGCTGTTCGGCGTCGGTCGCCTGCTGCGCGCGATGGACATCGCGCACGAGAGGGTGACGCTGCCGGCATCACTCGACGTCGCCGAGACGCCCGTCGTGGCGCTCCGCGGCCATCAGCTCGGATACCGGCCGAAGACGAACTCGTACGACGCCTGGGACGAGCGTCAGTGGGAGCAGTACATCCGCGACCTCGCGGTGTTCGGCACCAACGCGATCGAGCTGATTCCGCCGCGTTCGGACGACGCCGCCACGAGCCCGCACTTCCCGCGGCCGCAGATGGAGATGATGGTCGTCATGTCGCGGCTGGCCGACAAGTACGGCCTCGACGTGTGGGCCTGGTATCCCGCCCTCGACAAGGACTACACGACCGCCGACAACGTCGCGAAGGCCGTCGCCGAGTGGGAAGGCGTGCTGAAGCAGCTGCCGCGTCTCGACGCCGTCTTCGTACCCGGCGGCGACCCCGGACACACCGAGCCGTCGGTGATGTTCAACCTGCTCGAACGGCAGACCGCGAACCTGCGCCAGCACCACCCGCGCTTGACGATGTGGATGTCGCCGCAGGGGTTCACGGCGGAGTGGATGGAGACGTTCTACGGGTTGATGGCGAAGCAGCCAGCCTGGCTGACAGGCATCGTCATCGGCCCGCAGAACCGCGACACGCTCGCCACGGTGCGCAAGCGCATCCCGCCACAGTACAAGCTCCGCCGCTACCCCGACATCACGCACACCATCCGTGCCGAGTACCCGGTGCCGCTGTGGGACGGCGCGTTCGCGCGGACGCTGGAGCGCGAGCCGATCAACCCGCGGCCGCTCGATCAGGCGGCGGTGTTCACGAAGTGGCTGTCGGTGTCGCCCGACTTCCTCACCTACTCCGAGGGTTGCAACGACGATGTGAACAAGATCGTCTGGAGCGCGCTCGGCTGGAACCCGAAGGCCGACGTGCGCCAGGTGATGCGCGAGTACGCGCGCTACTTCGTCGGTCCGGCGTACACCGACACGCTGTCGGACGGCATCCTCTCACTGGAGGAGAACTGGCGCGGGCCGCTCGCGGGCAACCTCGGGGTCGAGCGGACGCTCACGAAGTTCCAGGCCATGGAGAGGGCGGCCGCCCCTCGCGATCTCCTGAACTGGCGGTTCCAGCAGGCGCTGTACCGCGCCTACTACGACGCGTTCGTGCGACGGCGCCTCGTGCACGAGCAGCAGGCACAGCAGCAGGCCATGAGCGTCCTCGGCAACGCCTTGAGGCTCGGCGCCGCGACGGCGATGAGCGAGGCGGAACGCCACC
>JAEYZV010000371.1 GCA_023427865.1 Acidobacteriota bacterium | reverse complement strand
GCGATCAACGGGGCCGCCACGGCCACCAGCGCCATGTGTGTCGTCATGTGCGCCGTGAAGGGAACGGGCGCAAGCATTGCCGGCACGACCACCCACGCCAGCACCAGCACGACGCCGCCCGCCGCCGCGGCCGTCCCCCGCGTCAGTGACATCCCGGAAAGAGCCACGTGGACCCGCCGACGAACAGCGTCGCGACGGCGCTGAGCATGGCCAGCAGGAACGCGGCGAAGCCGAGGAACCGGTGCCGGTCCTCGGGCGTGTCCATGTCGTGCGGCACCGCCTCCGAGCCGTGCCGGTGCCGCCCCCACCCGCTCAGCGCGACCGCCGCGATGCCGATGAGCGCGGCAATCGTGTAGGCGAGCACCAGCCACTGCACCGTGCGTATCGCCCCCTCGCCGGGGCCGCGCGGACCGCAGGCAACGGCAACGGTCGTGTAGGTCACGACGAAGTGTGCGAACCAGATCGTCGGCCCGAGCGCCAGCACGACCAGGAAACCCGTGCGCTCGGGAAGGGCGTCCTGCGCCCGTCCGGTCATGGCGCGACCTCCGGGAATCCGGCGATCACGGCGACGGTGATCAGCACCGTCGCGCCCGTGAAATGCCAGTACAGCGGCACGTTCACGATGTCGATGTCGTGCGCGGCGGTGAGCTTGCGCGCGAGGCGCCGCGCCAGGCAGTAGAGCTGCATCAGCGCGCCGACGAGCAGGTGCACGACCGCCCAGGTCACGAGCGCCCACACGATGGCCGGGTAGACGTGGACGGTCGGGTCCATCCCCGTGGCGATCGGCCCCTCGACGAGCGCCGCCGCGCTGCCGAGCGACAGCAGCGCCGAGAGCAGCATCACGCCGCTGAATGCGGCGCCGTTGTCGCGGGCGTTCACGCGCTTGCCGGCCACCGTGCATACCCACGCTGCCAACGTCAGTGCGAGCGCAATCGAGGGCCACAGCACGCCGGGGCCGGTCACGTGATCGAGGAACGAGGCGCGCGAGGTCCAGTAGAAGAAGTACCCGAACACGAGGCTCAGGAACGCCGACATGATCCCGAGCATCGTGATGAACATCGCCCACCATCCCACCGACGGCGGCCCCGACGCATAGAGCGGCAGCGTCACGCCGAGGCCGATCGGCTTCTCGGGCTTCTCCGGGATCCGCGATGTCCCCGTCCACAACCAGACGATGATGCTGGCGATGGCGAGCACGCCGCTGACCACGGCGGGGGTCCAGAGGTGGAACGTGACAGGATGAACACGCCGCCCGTGAACGCCGCGGCGAACAACGTCAGGAACGTCGGGCCCGGCACCCGCAGGCATTGCACCGGCTCGGCGTCGATCACCGACGTCACGAGCGTCTCGCGGCGTCCCTCTTCCGCGTCCGGCAGGTAGAAGCGCCCTTCGTCCACGTCCCGGATGACGTTCGGCTGATCCCACAGGGGGTAGCGGCTGTCGATCTCGGGCACCGACCGGACGCCCCATGGTTGGCCGGGCATCTCGGTGAGCCACTCGAGCGTGCCGGCCTCCCACGGGTTACGCGGCGCGTACTCGCGTCGGCGCAGCGATCGCACGACCTCGAAGAGGAATACCGCGATGCCAATCGCGAGCACGAACGCGCCGATCGTCGACACGAGATTGAGCCAGTCGAACCCGAGGCCCGCCGGATACGTGTAGACGCGACGCACCATCCCGCGCAGCCCGGTGAAGTGCACCGGCGTGAACGTGAGGTGGAACCCGATGAAGATGAGCAGGAACGCCGGCAGCCCGAACTGCTTCGACAGCATCTTGCCGGTGACCATCGGGAAGAAGTAGTGGACGCCGGCCAGCAGCGGGAACACCGCGCCGCCGATGATCACCGTGTGCAGGTGCCCCACCACGAAGTACGTGTCGTGCGCCTGGAAATCGAAGGGCGCCACCGCCACCATCACCCCCGTGAGTCCGCCGATCACGAACGTCGCCAGGCCGCCGAACACGTAGAGGATCGGCAGCGAACGGGCGTGCCGTGCCCCGGCGATTGTCGCGATGAAGCAGAAGATCTACACCCCGGTCGGAATCGCCACCGCCAGCGATGCCGCCGAGAACACGCCGAGCGAGACGCCGGGCAGCCCCGTCGTGAACATGTGGTGCACCCACAGGCCGAAACTGAGGAACCCGGTGCCGACCGCCGCGAGCACGATCCACGAGTAGCCGATCATCGGCCGACGCGCGAACGTCGGGACGATCATCGCGACCAGGGCCACCGACGGCAGGAAGATGATGTAGACCTCGGGGTGGCCGAAGATCCAGAACAGGTGCTGCCACAGCAGTGGATCGCCGCCGCGCGTGGCGTCGAAGAACGGCCAGTCCACCGTTCGCTCGAGTTCCAGCAACAGGTCACCCGCGATCAGCGGCGGGAACGCGAACAGGATCATGCCCGCGACCACGAGCACGTACCATGCATAGAGCGGAATCAGATTGATCCGCATCCCCGGCGCCCTGCACTTCAGCACACCGACGATGAGCTCGACGGCGGCGGCCAGCGACGACACCTCGATGAAGCTGAGGCCGAGCAGCCAGATATCGGCACCGATGTCGGTCTGCACGAGCGTGGTCAGCGGCGGGTACATGAACCAGCCGCCCTTGGGCGCCGCGTCGAAGAAGATCGATCCGCACACGAACACGCCGCCGATGATGTAGCACCAGAACCCGTACGCCGACAGGCGCGGGAACGGCAGGTCGCGCGCGCCGAGCATCTGCGGCATCAGCAGGATCGACGCGGCCTCGAAGACCGGCACGGCGAACAGGAACATCATCACCGAGCCGTGCATCGTGAACACCTGGTTGTACCGGTCGGCCGAGAGGAACGTGTTCTCCGGCACGGCCAGCTGCACGCGCATCATCAGCGCGAGCACGCCGCCGAACAGGAAGAACACGAACGTGGCGACCGTGTACCAGAGGCCGACGACGCTGTTGTTGACCGCCGACCAGTAGCGCCAGCCCGTCGGCGTGCGCCAGGTGGCGCGAAGCCGCTCGGCCTGGGCGCGAATCTGCTCGTCTGGCGGACGCGCAGCGGGCTGGGGATCGTACGGCGGCGTCACTGCAGTTGCGCGAGATAGGCGGCCAGATTGCCGGCGGCCGCGTCGTCCAGGGCCGAGAACGCCGGCATGTGTACGCCGGGCTTGATTTGGTCGGTGGCGGTGATCCACCGCTCGAGCGTCTCGACGCCCACCGGCATCATGCCGGCAGCGAGCGTCAGCCGGCTCCCCACGTGCGTGAGGTCCGGGCCCAGCACCCCGCGAGCCTCGGTGCCGCGAATCGTGTGACACGCCGGGCAGCCGCTCGTCAGGAAGAGTTGCCCGCCGCGTACGGCGGCCGGGTCAGTGGGCACGCGCGCGGGCTGACGCTGCGCCCGCAGCCATTCGCCGAACTCGTCCTCGGCCAGCACGACCGCCATGAGGTTCATCCTCGCGTGCGACAGTCCGCAGAACTCCGCGCAGGCGCCGCGGAACACGCCGGTGCGGGTCGGCTCGAGCGCGAGGCGCGTCACACGGCCGGGGATCATGTCCATCTTGCCGGCCAGCGACGGCACCCAGAACGAATGGATGACGTCATCGCTCGTGAGCCTCGTGTCGAGGCGCCTCCCTACGGGCAGCCGGATCTCGTTGGCGAGTTCGACGGGTGGGTGCCCCGCCTCGACGTAGCGCACGCGCCACCACCACTGCCGGCCCGTGATCTCGATCGCCGGCTGATCCGGCTCGCCTGCAGCGAGCGCACGGGGCAGTTGGCCCACACCGAACACGAGCAGAATCGTCAGCACCACCAACGGCAGCGCAACGCCGCCGCCGATGATGAGCCAGCGGGCGCTGCCTCCCTCCTCGAGCGCCGAGCGCCGCGGAAGGGCGATCGCCAGCCACACGACGCCGGCCCAGATCACGAGCGAGCCGGCAGTCATCCACGTGAACAGGTCAGCCATGGCTTCCGCATCCCGGCCGGCGGGGTCGAGCGCGGACTGCACACCCGTGCATCCCGCCAGCAGCAGCGCCATCGCGGCTGCGGTTGCGGAACGCGCTGCCGGGCGCAGCGACGGCCGATCGGACGAGGCGATGGAACGGGAGTCAGGCATCGGAACGGCTACGTCATGGCACGGATTCGCTCGCGTTTGGTTACACGTGCGGCAGCAAGCGACGTTCCACGAACGGCCCTCCCGAGCCGCGCCGCCCCATGACCGATCGGGCCGACGAGGCCCTAGGGGGCACATCCCTTGCTGCAGGGCCGGGTATCCACGTGCGCTGTCAATGAACCCGTTGCGATTCCGTACAACCTGTGATGAATGCGTCCAGATTCCGTGCTGCTGTCCTTGCCGTCGGGCTCGGGTCGCTCCTCTCGTGCACACGCGATGCGGAGCCGCCCGACTCGCCGCGCTACGTGCGTGAAGGCGAGGTGGCCGGCGCGGCGACCGGCATACGGTTGATCTCGCCCCTGCCCGATGGCCAATGGCACCTGCCTGCGGGGGACCTCGCCAACACCAGGTTCAGCCCGCTCGAGCAGATCGACACGGGCAATGTCACGCAGCTGCGGGTCGCGCGCACGATGTCGACCGGAATCGCGCGCGGGCACGAGGGCGCACCGCTCGTGGTCGGCGACACGATGTACGTCGTGACGCCATTCCCCAACCTGCTCTATGCGATCGACCTGACGCGGCCCGACGCGCCCCTGCGCTGGACCTTCGATCCGAAGGCGGATCCCCGCGCGGTCGGGATCGCCTGCTGCGACATCGTCAATCGCGGCGCGTCCTACAGCGACGGCAAGATCATCTACGCCGCGCTCGACACGCACGTGCTCGCCGTCGACGCCACCAACGGCCAGGAGGTCTGGCGCACGAAGGTCGGCAACATCGATGTCGGCGAAACCATGACCATGGCGCCGCTGGTCGTGAAGGACAAGGTGATCGTCGGCATCAGCGGCGGGGAACTCGGCGTGCGCGGGTACGTCGCGGCGCTCGACGTGGCGAGCGGCAAGGAGGTCTGGCGGGCCTTTCACACGGGGCCGGACTCCGAGGTGCTGATCGGCGACACGTTCGCCCCGCATTACGAAAGCCTGCGGGAGAAGGACCTGGGCCTCTCCACCTGGTCCGGAGACAAGTGGAAGATCGGCGGCGGCACCGTCTGGGGCTGGATCTCGTACGACCCGGAGCTCGATCTCATCTACTACGGCACCGGCAACCCCGGCCCCTGGAACCCGGACATGCGCCCGGGCGACAACAAGTGGACGGCGACGATCTTTGCGCGCGATCCGGACGACGGCCAGGCGCGATGGGCGTGGCAGGTCGTCCCGCACGACATGTGGGACTACGACGAGATCATGGAGAACGTGCTCGTCGACCTGCCGTGGGAAGGGCAGACACGCAAGCTGCTCATCCACCCCGGCCGCACCGGCTTCGTGTTCGTGCTCGATCGCGAAACCGGGCAGCTGCTCTCTGCCGAGCCGTTCCAGCCGCTGAACTGGGCGAGCGGCTACGACCTCACCACCGGCCGCCCGCACGTGAACGAGGAGAAGATGACCCGGCAGGGGCAGGTCGTCCGCGGCATCTGCCCATCCTCGACCGGCGCGAAGGAATGGAATCCGTCGGCGTTCTCACCGATCACGGGCCTGCTCTACATCCCCGCCCACAACACCTGCATGGACTACGAGGCGCAGGAGGTGAACTACATCGCCGGCACGCCGTACCTCGGCGCCAGCGTGCGGATGTACCAGGGGGAGGGGCATCACGGCGAACTCGTCGCCTGGGACCCGGTGCAGCAGCGCAAGGTGTGGGGCGTCAAGGACATGAAGTTCCCGCTCTACAGCGGCGTCCTCGCCACGGCCGGCGGCCTCGTCTTCTACGGCACGATGGACGGGTGGTTCAAGGCCGTCGACGCCAGGTCCGGCGAAGAGCTGTGGCAGTTCCAGACGGGCTCGGGAATCATCGGCAATCCGATGACCTTCATCGGACCCGACGGGAAGCAATACGTGGCGATCTACTCGGGCATCGGCGGCTGGATGGGCGCGGTGGCCTACCCGTCGGTGTCTGCCGACGACCCGTACGCCGCCCTCGGGGTCGTCGGTGCGATGAAGGACATCAAGAAGTACACGGCGGCCGGGAGCATGCTCTATGTGTTCGGGCTCTGAGGTGCGTGCGGCGTCGATGGCGGTGGGCATCCTCGCGACGTCCGTGTGCCTGGCCGGCTGCGGGACGACGCCGCCCGGAGCGCCGCGATCGGCCGAAGCGCCGCGGCCGTCCGACCTCCCCGTCGGTCCGCTGCCCGGCCCAGGCGCGCGCTCACCCGAGCCCGTCGAGAACCCGTACGCCAACGACGAGCGGTCGCTGCACCTCGGGCGCAGGTACTTCGTCGCCTACAACTGCGCCGGCTGCCATGGCGACCACGGTGGCGGCGGCATGGGGCCGAGCCTGCGCGACCACGCGTGGATCTACGGCGGCGACGACGGCGCGATCGCGGATTCGATCATCGAGGGGCGCGCCAACGGCATGCCGGCCTGGGGACGGATGCTCACCCAGGAACAGGTGTGGCAGATCGCCGCCTATCTGAAATCGATGCGCACGTCCCACGAGCCGGACCCGCCGCCGGCCTCGTGAGCCTTCCCGTCAGTGCGACGACTCCCTTTCGGAGGACTCGTCCTTGAGCACGCGGAGCGCCCGCAGCGTGATCAAGCTCAGAATGCTGAGCACGATGGCGATCTCGTAGCGGCCGTAGCCTGCCGCGGCGCCGATGCCGGCGGTGGCCCAGATGCTCGCGGCCGTAGCCGTGCCGCGCACGTAGGTGTCGCCCTTGAGGATGGCGCCGCCGCCGAGGAAACCGACGCCGGTGATCACCCCTTCGAGGACGCGGGCCTGCGCCCGCGCTTCGCCCGGAAAGACGGCCTGCGCGAGGAGCACGTAGCCGGCTGCGGCCGTGGCCACGAGCGGGAATGTACGGAGACCGGCGCTCCGGTCGCCCCTCTCGCGGTCCCAGGCGACGGGCAGCGACAGCGCGAACGCCACGAGCATGCCCGCAAGCGTGCGGCTCAGGATGTCGAGTTGAAACGGATCCACCGCGGCGCCTTCAGGCGACGCGCGGACGCCCGAACATGTCGAGGCGCACGGCGGCGCGGGGGCTCTCGTCGAGCACCCAGCCTGCCTCGTCCTCGACGAGGACGCGGCCGCCCCAGGGTGAGACGGCGATGCGTGCAAGGCGCACGGCGTCCAGGCGCTCCTCGAAGAACCGCTTCAGGACGTTCACCCCGAAGCCGTTGTCGATCCACCAGCGGCCATCCTCGTGTCGCACGAGGACATCACGTACGTCGGGCGTCACCACGCCGCCCATCGTGAGCAGGCTTCGTGCCAGGGACGAGCAGCGGCCTTTCCGGGCGAATCGGCAGACTCGGGAACAAACACGTGAACCGAGACCATACAC
>JAEYZV010000369.1 GCA_023427865.1 Acidobacteriota bacterium | reverse complement strand
GCCTGGCCGCACTCCTTCAGCGCCTTGCCGATCTGCTCGAGCGTCTGCTCCTCGGGCACGCCCTTGGGCAGGCCGTTCGGCCTCACCTTCACCCCGGGGCAGCCGAGGTCCTTGGCCAGCTGCACCCACTGCTTGGTCTCCTCGACGTTCTTGCGCACCACGGCGGGATCGGCCGCGTGGTACTCGCAGGTCGTGCCGAGCCCGCCGATCTTCACTGGCGACGCCTCGAACTGCTTGCGCACCTCGGCGCGCTGGGCCGGCGACAGCGTCAACTCCACGCCGTGCGCGTGCGTCGTCCGCAGCTCGACGGCGTCGAGTCCAATTGCCGTGAGGTTCTTGATGATCGTCGGGACGTCCCAGTCCTTGGCGATGTTGTAGGTGACCGTGCCGATCTTCAGCGCGTGCGGCGAGGCGCCCGCGGACTGGGCGCGAGCCTGCGCATCGCCAGCACCAAGGGCCGCCGCCGCCGGCGCGACGAGGCCCGTGGCGAGAAAGGCACGGCGCGTCGCGGCGCCGCCGGAGAAGGTGTCAGACATGGGCCGAATCCTACAGGATCGTGCAGTACACTGCGACCGAGACCCATGCTCCGCCGCCTTCCCTCCCTGGTCGTCCTCGCGATCGTCGTGGTCGCCTGCGCCCACGTCTGGACGCAATCGGCCTCGCGCATCGACTGGGCCGCACACGGCGCCGATGCCGGCCACACGCACTACTCCGCCGCCGCGCAGATCACGCCGGAGAACGCCGCACGCCTGCAGGTCGCCTGGACGTACCGCACGGGCGATGCCCGCAGCGACAATCGCTCGCAGATTCAGTGCAACCCGATCGTCGTCGATGGGGTGCTCTACGCCACTTCGGCACAGCTGAAGCTCTTTGCCCTCGACGCGGCCACGGGCACGCAGAAATGGGTGTTCGACCCGTTCGCGGGCGACGAGGGGCCCGGTTCGCTCGGGGTGAACCGCGGCGTGACCTACTGGGCCGATGGCCAGGACAAGCGGATCTTCGTCGCGGGCGGGCCCTACCTGTACGCCGTCCACGCCGAAACCGGGCGGCCGGTCGACACGTTCGGCGAGGGCGGTCGCATCGATCTCCGGCTGGGGCTCGACGCCGACACCACCGGCCTGTCGGTGCTGTCCAACACGCCGGGCATCATCTACAAGGACCTGATCGTCGTACCGACGCGATTGTCGGAGGGCCCCGGCCCTGCGGCTCCCGGGCACGTGCGAGCCTTCGACGTGCGCACCGGCAAGCGGCGCTGGATCTTCCACACGATCCCTCGTCCGGGACAGCCCGGTCATGAGACCTGGCCCCCCGACGCCTGGCAGCGAATCGGCGGCGCCAACAACTGGGCGGGGATGAGCGTCGATCGGGCGCGTGGTCTGCTCTTCGTGCCGACGGGCTCGGCCGCCTTCGATTTCTGGGGCGGCAATCGGCACGGCGCCAACCTGTATGCGAACTCGCTTCTCGCCCTGAAGGCCGACACCGGCGAGCGCGTCTGGCACTATCAGTTCGTCCATCACGACCTGTGGGATCGCGACCTGCCGGCGCCGCCGGTGCTCGGCACGATCACCAAGGACGGGCGCCGTCTCGACGTCGTGATGCAGGCCACCAAGACGGGCGAGTTGTTCGTCTTCGAGCGCGAGACCGGCACGCCCGTCCATCCGATCCGGGAAGTCGCGGTGCCGCAGAGCACGCTGCAGGGCGAGCGGACGTGGCCGACGCAGCCGCAGTCGTCGATTGCCTTTTCGCGCCAGGAGTTCTCCGAGGCGATCGTCACCTCCCGCACACCCGAGGCGCGCGCCCATGTGCTGAAGCAACTCGAAGGCGCCAAACCCTTCGACAAATGGCAGCCGCCGAGCGTGGAAGGCACCGTGGTCTTTCCCGGGTTCGACGGCGGCGCCGAGTGGGGCGGTCAGGCGTTCGACGAGCGCAGCGGGCTGTTCTACGTCAACTCGAACGACATGGCGTGGCTCACCCACATGGAGCCCATCGACCGCTCGGCGGAGACGACGCAGGTCGCGCGGGGACGACGGGCGTACCAGGTCAACTGCGCGGTGTGCCACGGCGCCGACGGCAAGGGCGAGGCCGGTCGCGTCGTGCCGTCGCTCGTGGACCTCGCTGCGCGGATCAGCCGGCAGCAGGCCCTCGACGTCATTGCGCACGGGCGCGGACAGATGCCGCCGTTCCAGGCGCTGTCGGATGGCCAGCGGCGGGAGATCGTCGCGTACCTGTTCGGCGATGCGCCGAAGGAAGCCGCATCGTCCGACGACGAAGGTCTTCCAGACATTCCGTACACGTTCGGCGGGTACACCCGCCTCGTCGACGACGAGGGCTACCCGGCGGTGACGCCCCCATGGGGCACGCTGTCGGCCATCGACGTCGCGGCGGGCGACGTCGTCTGGCAGGTGACGCTCGGCGATCGTCCGGAGGCCCGCAAGCCGACCGATCCGCCGACGGGCACCGAGAACTACGGCGGCGCCGCCATCACGGCTGGCGGCGTGCTGTTCATCGGCGCCACCAACGACGAGAAGTTCCGCGCCTTCGACATGCGCAACGGCGCGCTGCTGTTCGAGACGTCGCTGCCCGCGGGCGGCTACGCCACACCGGCCACCTACGTCGTGAACGGCCGGCAGTACGTCGTCATCGCCGCGGGTGGCGGCAAGATGGGCACCGATTCAGGCGACACGTACGTCGCGTTCGCGTTGCCCGACGGCACGACAGCCACGCGCGCCGCGCAGGAGCGCCGCGCAGGGAGGAACGACAGCCGATGAACGCTCCCGGACAGGTATCCCGCCCCCCGACGACGGTCACAACGAGCGGTACGTCGACGCGCGTCCGCCTGCAGTCGCTCGACGTGTTCCGCGGCGTGACGATCGCCGCCATGATGCTCGTCAACAAGCAGGGCGACTCGAGCGCCGGGTACGCCGCGCTGCAGCACGTGCCCTGGCACGGGACGACCCCGACCGACTGGATCTTCCCGTTCTTCCTCTTCATCGTCGGTGTCGCGCTGCCGTTCTCGATCGCGGCGCGCCGCCGGCAGGGCGCGACCAACGCGGAGTTGGTCCGCCACGCCGCCAACCGGGCGCTGATCCTCTTCGCGCTCGGCATCTTCGAGAAGAACTACCCGTTCCTGTCGACGACGCTCGAGACGTTCCGCATCCCGGGCGTGCTCCAGCGGATCGCGTTCTGCTACTTCGCCGGCACGCTGCTGCTGCTCTACACGAGCCGGCGTGTGCAGGCCATCGTGGCCACCGTCCTCCTCGTCGGCTACTGGGTGCTGCTCGCGTTCGTGCCGGTGCCTGGCGCCGGCGTCGTGCCGATGACGCGCGAGTTCGCGGCGACCAACTGGGCCGCGTGGATCGATCAGCTCACCATGGGCCGGCATCTCGGGTACGGCAATCACACGTGGGATGCCAACGGCCTGCTGTCCTCGTTCCCTTCGATTGTCTCCACGCAGATGGGCATGCTCGCGGCGTACGTGCTGCAGGCGCGCGCCGCGTCGATGGGCGCCGTGTCGCGACTGGCGCAGATCGGCGTCGGGGCCATCGTCGTCGGATGGCTCTGGGGCGGGCTGCAGCCGCTCGTCGGTCTCGGCATCATCGGCGAGCCGAGCGTGACCGGCGCGCTCGTGTTCCCGATCAACAAGATGCTGTGGACGAGCAGCTACGTCCTGTACACGGGCGGGCTCGCACTCGTCGCCCTCGCGGCCTGCGTCTGGGCGATGGACCTGAAGCCGCGGCCAGACGGCGCACATGGATGGCTCGCGGCGCCATTCGTCTGGCTGGGCACCAACGCCATCTTCGCGTATCTCGCCTCCGGCCTCGTCGCGCGACAGTTGAACGTGTCCACCGTCGCCGGTGCAGACGGCTCGCGTGTGTCGCTGTGGGACTGGGCGCAGCGCCACCTCTTCGCACCGGCGATCCCCGATGCCGCTCTCGCGTCCCTGGTCCACTCCATCGTCTACGCGCTCATCTGGATCGCCATCTGCGGCTGGATGTACAAGCGCCGGGTCTTCCTGAAGCTCTGACCTTTCGTGGCCGAGATCACTCCCTCGCGTCTCGAGCGCCTGCTGCAACACGTGGAGCGCGCAGGTAATGCCCTGCCGCATCCGACGGCGCTCTTTGCGTTGTTCGCGGCGGCCGTCGTCGTGCTGTCGGCGGTTGCCGCGATGTTCGACCTGAGCGTCGTCCATCCCGGCACCGGCAAAGTGATCGAGCCGGTCAGCCTGCTGACCATCGAGGGGCTGCACCGGATCCTGACGAGCACGGTCAGCAACTTCACGGGGTTCGCGCCACTCGGCACCGTGCTCGTGGCGCTGCTCGGCATCGCCGTGGCGGAAGGCAGCGGCCTGCTCGGCGCCGCGCTGAAGCTGCTGGTCCTCTCGGCACCGCGCCGGCTGTTGACGGTGGTGCTCGTGTTCGCCGGCGTGATGTCCAACGCCGGCGGCGAGGTCGGCTACGTTCTGTTGCTGCCGCTCGCGGCCCTGGTGTTCCAGGCGGTGGGACGCCATCCGGTCGTGGGCCTCGCGGCGGCGTTCGCCGGCGTCTCCGGCGGCTACAGCCCCAACCTGCTGCTCGGCACGGTGGACCCGCTGCTCGCGGGCCTCACGCAGGAGGCCGCCCGTATCATCGACGATGCCTACCGGGTGAGCCCGGCGGCCAACTACTACTTCATGGCGATCTCGACGTTCGCGATCACGGCGGCCGGGACGGTCGTGACCGAGCGCATCGTGGAACCGCGGTTCGCCAACGCCCCCTCCGTGGCCGCACCGGCCGCGACGGCGGCCGCTGACGGGGACGGCGCGCCTGCCACCGACCTCACCACGCTGTCGGCGGCGGAGCGTCGGGGCCTGCGCTTCACGCTCGTCGCGCTCGTGGCGCTCGTGGCACTGCTACTCTGGGGCACGGTGCCCGCCAGTGGGTTCCTTCGGGACGCGGCCTCCGGCGACCTGCTGCACTCGCCCTTCATGTCGGGCATCGTGACGATCATCTTCGTCACGGGCGTCGTGCTCGGCGTCGCGTACGGGCTCGGCGCCGGCACGGTCCGCCGCGAGACCGATGTCATCGCGCCGATGAGCAAGGCGATGGAGACGCTGGGCGGGTACCTGGTGCTCGTGTTCTTCGCCGCGCAGTTCGTCGCCTACTTCAACTGGACGAACCTCGGGCTGATCGTCGCGGTCAAGGGCGCGGAAGTGCTGCAGGCCAGCGGCCTCGGCACGACGCCGCTGACCATCGCGTTCATCCTCGTATCGGCGACCATCAACCTGGTGATGGGCAGCGCGTCGGCCAAGTGGGCCATCATGGCGCCGGTGTTCGTGCCCATGTTCATGCTGCTCGGGTACACCCCGGAGTTCACGCAGGCCGCCTACCGCGTCGGCGACAGCGTCACCAACGTAATCTCGCCGATGATGTCGTACTTCGCGCTGATCATCGCCTTCGTGCAGCGGTACGAGCCGCGAGCGGGGCTGGGCACGGTGGTGGCGACGATGCTGCCGTACTCGGTGACGTTTCTCGCGGTGTGGACGCTGCTGCTCGTGATCTGGGTGTTCGCCGGCCTGCCGCTGGGTCCCGGCGCCGGGGTGTACCTGCCGGCGAAATGACGCGTGCGATCCGCCGGGCAGGGCCCGGTGGCTACGTACGAGCGCCTTCCGTACACGTCGAACTTCCAATACGTAGCCGTCGCCCCACCGGCGACGGACGGCACGATCTACACCTTCTCCAGTTTCAACGGATAGCTGCGGTTCGAGTTCCACTGCGCGACGTACAGCGCGCCGGCCTTGTCGACGTAGACGTCGTGCGGGTGGTTGAACGTCGTGTTGTAGTTCACGAGCGGCTTCAACTGCCCGCCCTCGTACACAGGCGGCTCGCCACCGACGGCCGACACGACGCGATCCTGTCCGTCGAGGATCAGGATCATGCCGTTGAGACTGGCAATCGCGATGTGGTCGTCGGCCATCGCAGCGACGTTGCTCGGCTGGGATCCCGGCACCGGCACCGTGCGCAGGAGCTCACCCTTCGGCGAGAACCACTTCAGCAACGCGTTGGCGCGATCGCACACGAGCAGGTCCTCCCGCCCGCGACGGGTGTCGAGCCAGATGGCGTGCGGCTGGCGCAGGTTCTCCGGTGCACTCCCCGCGCCGCCGAACGTGGCGATGTACTTCCAGTCGGGATCGAAGTGGTGGATGAAATGCGACCCGTAGCCGTCGCTGATGAAGAAGTCGCCGTCCTTCATCACGGCGACGTTCGTGGCGTGGTACTTCGTCAGGTCCGGGTACTTCGACGACAGCGCATCGGCGTTCAGCCGCTTCAGCTCGCGCCCGTCGGGCGTCACGAGCGAGATCACCGAGAGCTGGTGGTCGGTGATCCACAGCAGCTCGTCGCCCCGCCGGTCCACCTGGAACTCGAGCGCATGTGCCGCCGGGAACCGGTCCTCACGCTTGGACACGAACGTGCCGTCCTTGCGGTAGACGATGAGGTTGTTGCGCTTGTCGTTGGTCAGCACGACGATGCGCCCGTCGCGGTCCTCGGTGATGGCGTGGCAGTCCTCGACCGGCACCTGCGCGCGATCGAGCTGACCCCAGCCAGGCACCACGCGGTAGCGATACGCGCCGTGCCCGAGGATCCCGTCACCGGGAGGCGGAGCGGCCCCGGCGTCACGACCAGCGACCACGGCGAGGCCGGCGGTCGCGCCGGCGGCGTGCTTCAACATCGTTCGGCGATTCATCGGTGCTCCAGGATCGCCGGGCGAGGCCCGGCTGCTACGTATCCTACGACGCCCAGCAACGGCGCATTCTGGCAACCGCCGCGCGCCGCAGGGCGCCCATCGGCGGGTCTCGGGGGAACGCGCCCTACCTTACTGCGGCGAGTGATTCATCGAGAATCCCGATCGCGGTCGCCGCCTGCTCACGCGTCAGCAC
>JAEYZV010000348.1 GCA_023427865.1 Acidobacteriota bacterium | reverse complement strand
GCGTGACGATGTCGGCAGCATCGGCATCGAACTTCCAGATCGCCGGTGGCTCGGCCTCGATCGGCAGGTCGTCGCGCATGCGGTCGAGCGCGGCACGCACGTCGTTGGCCGCTTCGTCGATGTTGGTGCCCTGGCCGAACTCGAGCGAGATGCGGCTGCGCCCCTCCTCCGACCGGGAGGTGAGCCGCTCGAGGTTGGGAATGCCTGCCAGCGCGTTCTCGAGCGGATCGGTGACGATGGTCTCCATCTCCTCGGGACCGACGTTGGGATAGTCCACGGTCACCGAGAGCCGCGGGAACTCGATGCGTGGCAACAAGTCCACGGGGAGATACAGGAAGGCGACGGCGCCAAGCGCCATGACGATGAGATAGACCATCGCCGTGGCCACCGGCCGACGGATCGCGACGTCGGTCATGCTCACGGCGCTACGCTCCCTCCCGCTCGGGCCCGAGGCCGAGACGCTGCTGGCGTTCCATGAACGAGCGCAGCAGGTCGTCACGCTGCAGCCGCTGCAGTTCCATGATCCGGTTCCACGCGATGGCTCGCGGGCGGGCGCGCGGCGTGCCCGTGGTGGCCTGCTCGGCGAGCAGGTGCTGCCCCACCACGACGACCCACTCGCCCTGGCTCACGCCGTCGATGCCGATGAGGCCACGCCCCTCGCCCACGACGCTCACGGGCCGGAAGCTCGCCTGGATGGGATCGGTCGCCGTCTCGATCGGCGCGTCGCCGCGCACGTCATCGGGAGGGGCCGGCGTCACGTACACACCCCGCTCACCCGTCGTCGGATGCGTGAACAGCGCGCTCACCGGCACCAGGGTCGTGGCTCCGGTCTGGCCGTGGAAGATGTCGACCGTGACGAACATCCCGGGCACGAGCGTGCCGTCCGCGTTCGGCACGTCGATCTCGACCTCCGCCGTGAAGGACGCGTCGTCGAGGAACGGGGAGATGCGCGAGACCTCGGCGGTGATGGGCTCGGTGCGTCCGGGCACGGTGATGTCGACGCGCTGCCCGCGGGCGAGCGTCGCAAGGAGGTCCTGCGTGACCGGCACCTCCACGCGGACGGTGTCGAGCCGCCCGATCGTGAACAGCGCCGTCTGCGGATCGACGCGCATGCCGACTTCCGCGTTGCGCTGGCCGACGCGACCGGCGATCGGTGCGCGAACGACGGTCTGTGACTGGAGGTCGGTGCGCTCGGCGACGGTTGCCTGCGCCTGCGCGACCTCCGCCTTCGCCCGGGCGAGAGAAGCGCGTGCCGCCTGCACCTGCCCGCGAAGCGTGGCCACCGTGTCGGCGGGCACCAGTCCCTGCTCGCCAAGGCTCGAGTACCGGTCGTACTGCGACTCGAGCTGGTCGAGAATCGCCGCCGCCTCACGCTCTGCCGCGCGCGCCACGACGAGGCCGGACCTCGCCTGGTCGACCTGCGCGCCGGTGCCGGCGCTGCGGATGCGCACGAGGACGTCCCCCCTGGCCACGCGGCTGCCGTTCTGGACCAGTACTTCTGCCACCGAGCCGGTCGCCTGCGGGTAGATCGCGACCTCACCCGTGGCGCGAACGGTCCCGGTCAGCCGCTCGCTCAGCGGCAGCCGGCCCTCGCGCGCCGGCACCACTTCGACCGCAGGGATGACCTGGGCCGTCGAGTCCTGCGCGTTCACGGGCGCCTCGGCGCCGCCGCATCCTGTGGCGAGGGTGCATGCCATGACAACGCCTGCAAGCCTCGCCGTACAGAATCGCGACCGCCCGGCACGCGCGGCCTCCAGCCACGCGCGCGTCGATACCCTCACCACGAAGGCACCTCGTCGACGTGATGTCCCAGGGAGCCGGTCGCCCATTGCCGTGCTTCGAGTTCGCGTGTGCGTCGCCACACGTGTTCCCATGCAGGAGGCGCGCCGTTGTTGCGCACGAACGTGTCCAGCCGGCGCTGCACCGCGGCGAGATAGGCCGTCCCTCGCGCGTCCCGGGCACGGGCGATGCCGCGGTTGTAGGCCCTCACCGCAAGATCGCGGTCGCCGCTGGCCTCGTCGAGCAGCAAGCCCATCCAGATGGCGACAAAGCGCGTCGCGTTCCACGGGTTGAGGTACGCCGCGTCATCGAACGCCGTGTCGACACTGCCGCGCGCGTGGAGCTCCCGCAGCCGCCGCCGCGCGAAGTCGGAGGCGCCGGCCAGCCCGACGTCGCGTGACCCGTCGACGTTGACGAGCAGTCCGCGGTGATCGAACCACGACTCCGACATGACGATCGCCGCCAACGTGTCGGCCATGACGTCGGCGGGGTGCCCCCAGCGTTCCCCGACGCGGTAGTACTCGGTCCAGTAGCGCACCATCTGGCGATACGCCGCCGTACGGATCGGTTGCGGGACGTGATCCCAATCGGTCGCCCGCATGCTTCCCCACACTGCGGGATTGGTGAGCAGCGACGCGTAACGATCGACCATCGCGTCGAGCGCCTCCGTACGCAGCGGGTCGGGCACACCATTCCAGTCGGCAAGGTGCATCCGGCGCCAGACGGCCGGGTTGTCGCGCAGGTCGTCGGCGGTCACGCGCGAGAAGAGGCGCTCGCTGCCTGCCGTCACCGTGATGTCCACCGGCGTCCCGTCGCGCAACGACGCATACGGGTCGATATCCGGTGCCAGGGGCAGGACGGAGACGACCGGCGCGCTGCGCGCACCGACGGTTGCCTTGGCGATGCCGAGCGCCGCCACGACGGCCAGCGCGCCCCCGAGC
>JAEYZV010000045.1 GCA_023427865.1 Acidobacteriota bacterium | reverse complement strand
GCATCGTGCGGTGGCGACGTGCTCCCGGAATCGGGCGCCGACGTGCAGCACGGGACTTCGCGCGCGGCGATCCAGCCGCCCCTGTCGCGCACGACGACCGTGAGGCGCGCCATGCCCTTCGGGGCGGGGGCGCTCAGGACCACGCGCAGATTCGACGCAGAGGTAATCCTCTTGTGCTCGTCCGGTGTCAATCGCAGGGAAATGTCCTTGCCCGGGACGTCTGTGGCGCGTGATGGAGTGGCACCGTCCCGCAAGACCGCGTGCACCGCGAAGTCCGCCTCGTACTGCCCCGAGGTTTCCGAGAACGTGATGGCCTCAGGCGGGACGAGGACTTCAATCGAGAGGAACCCGTCCCTGACGCTCGGTGAGACGACGATGTGCTCGTTGGCGAAGCGCGCCGGCGATGCGAGCGCCTCGTCGATGGCGCGGTCGGCGTCAGAGAGCAGCGGGGCCGGCATCGTCGTTGGCCCAGCGATGTAACTCGTGCGGAACCGGAGGGACACGCCACGCCGTTTCACCGACACCGAGATCTTTCGCAGGTCGCTCTTGCCCCGGACAGCCGGTGGCCGATAGCCGACCAGGTAGTACTGCGTCGCATCCTCCCAGGCCCGCCGCAGCACCACCGCCATGTCGTTGGACTTGATCGTGAGTCCTCCGGTCTCGACCGCCAGGCCTTCCACGAAATCACGCCCGGCGTCCGCCCTGAGGCCGGCAAACGCGATCATCGGTCCGCCACCGCCGGTCTGTGCCGTGCCTCGCGTCGACGGCATGATCGCGCTGGTCGTCACGCCTGCGGGATCGAGCGTGTAGAACGTCACCTGCGCGCGATTGGCCCGTTCGATGGCGGTCCGGAGGCCTTCTGTGGCTGCACGATTGGTGAGCCGACCAAGCGCCGCGGAGGCGTCGCGTCGCACGGCCATGGCGTCAAGGTCGGTGCATGCCGCGACAGCGGCACCGATCGCATCGACCGCCTGTGTCACCGGGCTCATCGCATGTCCCGCGGAGTACAGGACGAGATGCTTACGACCCTCGAGCGCGCCGAGGCGGTCCGCGAGCAGCGCCAGCGCTTCCGACGACACGGCGCCCCGCGTCTGGGCATCGATCACCATCTGCTCACCGGCTTCGATCGCGGCATCTACGACGCGGCGCTGGTCCACCGCGGACGCGCACAGCCGGTCGATCGCGTCGAAGACTCGCGCAACGCCTGCAGGCGGATCGAGGTGCGCCGGGAGCGCCGAGATTGCCTGCCGCACGACGGCCTCGTCTGTCGTGAAGGGCTGGGTGATCTGCAGGTCCGGCCCGATCGTCGCGACCAGCACCGGGACGTCCTCTGGCACCTCCCCGATCGCCGCAAGCAGTGCCTGGCGCACGCGGGGCATGGCATCGACCGGGAGCGACAACGTGTCCACGACGATCGCGAGCCGGCGGGCGGGCGGCCCGGCGGCTGCCCGGTCAGGAGCAGGCGGTGGCGGCTCTCCAGGAGCAGCCGGCGACGCGGACGTGCCCGGCGCGTCGGCGGGAGCCGCTGCGCCGGCCTCACCGACGAGTCGAAGGAGTTGCACGGCCTGGCGTTTGCCGTCCTCCTTCACTTCGATCTCGTCTGGTCGGAGGTCAGTGACGAATCGACCCTGCCGGTCGACCGCCACGACGTCGACGACCACGAGCTCGGACGACACACGGAACGATGGCTGCGGCTGCTGCGCGTGGAGCAGCACCATGACGTACGCGCACAGCGCCGCAAGACGTGTGCTGATGCCGATCACCCGACGCATCGCTGGTCCTTCGTTGCGCATGACAGCCTGCCAGCCGCATGGGTCACTGCCGCTTCTTCAGGATCTCCTCGACGTGCTCGCGCGCGACCGGCAGCGAGTCGATGTTCTCGCGCAGCCAGCCGGTGAAGTCGGCCTCGATCGCCTCGGTCCATCGTCCGTCGATTTGGCCGGCGGTGTAGGTGCCGGCGCGCAGCCGGGCGTGGCCGAAGGTGTCGCGAAGTCGTGTGAGCTCGGAGGCCTGCACCACCCGCTCGGCCAGTTGCGGCGGGATGAAGATGACGCCGCCGTTGCGGCCGAGCACGACGTCGCCCGGCATCACGAACGCGCCGCCGATGCGAATCGGCACGTTGATCCCGATCATCGTCGAGTTGAGGCGCGGGCCGGTCCTGGAGGCGCCGAAGTGATGCGACGGGTCGTACGCGCGGACGAAGGACGTGAAGCCCTCGATCGACTCGAGCCCGTTGATGTCGCGGATGGCGCCGTCGTAGACGATGCCGTTGCCGCTCCTGGCGAAGATGGCGTTGGCGACGTTGTCGCCCACCGATGCGCCGTTCTCCTTGAGCCCGAAGTGATCCGAGACGTACACGTCGCGCCGCTGCAGCATGTCCACGGGCCAGGCGTTCGTATCGCCGATGTGGCCCTGCGCGCGGCCCTTGGCTTCGATGACGCGGAGGATGTCTGGGCGTCCCGGCAGCCACTGCGACGTGAGCGCACGGCCGACCAGCACGCCATTCGGATGGATGGAGAGCCAGCCATCGGCGTACTGGTGCGAGAAGCCGGCCTGCGTGACGACGGCCCAGGCTTCCTCGAGCGTCACCTTCGTCATGCGGTCGAGAATCGCGTCGGGCACCTTCGGACGTCCGTCGGCGAAGCGATCGCCCGTCCAGTCCGGCGTGTAGTCGATCAGCTGCTGGCTGGTGAGAACACCCGGCTGGGCGAACACGGGCCACGTCGTCGCCAGCATCGCGAGCGTGACCAGGCCCGCCCTGACAGAAGAACGCATAACCTCCTCCACGGATGCGCAGTTGGGGTACTCTTCGAGGCCAACAGCATTGCACGAAAGGACTTACCCTTCGACTCACTCGTGCCGCGACGCAGCGGCCGGGCCGGGGAGGAGGCGATCCACTCCACTCGAGTGAGCTCAGGGCTTATGGACAAGCGGACTGCCGGTCGTCGTGACTTTCTCGCCGCACTCGCCGTCTCGGGTGCGGCCGCTTCGCTGCCCCTGACCGGCCTCGCCCAGGCCGTCGACAACGCGCCCAAGGCGTCGGCGCCGTCGGCCCTGCGCATCACGGACGTGAAGTGCGGGTACGTGCGAGGCAGCCTGTTCGTGAAGATTCACACGAACCAGGGCATCTGGGGATGCGGTGAGGGCGTGGACGCCATCGCCGGCACCTATCACCTGGTGCAATCGATCGGCCGCCGCCTCAACGGGCAGAGTCCCCTCGACGTGCACCGGCTCTTCGAGCAGCTCCGGAAGGGCGCCGTCTTCGGCGGTGGGCAGGCGGGCATGTTCGTGGCGGTGCTGAGTGCCGTCGAGACGGCGCTCTGGGATCTGGCGGGCAAGGCACTCGGCATGCCGGTGTATCAGCTGCTGGGGGGCAAGTTCCGCGACCGCATCCGCGTCTATCTCGATACCGCCCTCTACCAGTCGAAGCTCCCGACGCCGGCGCAGTTCGCCGAGGCGGCGTCCGGGGCGGTTGCCGCTGGTTACACCGCGATCAAGTTCGACCTCGATCAGGGCGCCGACCCGAACAAGTACGACGCCTTCAACTGGACCGCGAGCCCGGCCGAAGTGCAGCGCATGGTGGACCAGTTGAGCGCCGCGCGTGAGGCGGTCGGTCCGAAGATCGACATCTGCGGCGACATGCACGCGCGGTACGACTATCCGACCGCGCAGCGCGTGGCCGAGCGTCTCGAGCCCCTCAACCTGATGTGGCTGGAGGAGCCCGTGCCGGCCGAGAACGTCGACGCGCTCAAGCGCGTGGCCGATGAGACACGCACGCCCATCTGCGCGGGCGAGAACGTGTACCTGGCGCACGGGTTCCGGCCGATGCTGGAGGCCGGCGCGGTGGACATCATCATGCCCGACCTGCAGAAGGCGGGCGGGCTCGGAGAAGGGCAGCGCATCGCCAACCTCGCCGACCTGCACTACGTCCCGTTCGCGCCACACATGGTCGCGTCGTACCTCGGGGCCATGGCGGCGTGCCACGTCTGTGCCGCAGTGCCGAACTTCATGATCCTGGAGTGGCAGACCTACTTCGACACCAACCCGCTCTACAAGGAGATCGTGACCTACGACGGACCGCAGGTGGAGAAGGGCTTCATCAGGTTGTCGGAGGCCCCGGGCATCGGCGTGGAGATCAACGAAGAAGGCATGCGCAAGCATGCCGTGCCCGGCGTCCCGTTCTTCGCGTAGCACCCGCCACCACGGGCGGGACCTCGGTCTGCACCTGTGCGTCGGCCGCGCCCGGCACGCCGCCGACACCGATCGCCGACAGCACCAGCGCCGCCCGCAGTCGCGTCATCGGCTGTTGGGTTCTCATCGTCGCGCTCCCGGAGCCACGGCACGCCGGCGGCATCGTGACGTCATGGCCGCAGCGC
>JAEYZV010000002.1 GCA_023427865.1 Acidobacteriota bacterium | reverse complement strand
CCGCCCCCCTACGGCCGGCCGCTACACCCATGCGGCCACATCCCCCTCAGAACTCGTAGCGCAGGTTCAACTGCATGCAGCGGTTCGCCGCGCCGTCGCAGCCGGCGAGCGTGCCGTTGTAGCGCCCGAACGACGATGCGATGTCCGGGAACATGTCGAGCGAGCCGACGTCGAACCGCACGGTGTTCGTGAGGTTGAACACGTCCCACCGGAACAGCAGTCGATGCCCGAACGGCATCCGGAACGCCTTGCCGAGGCTCAGGTCGACGGCGAAGTAGCCGTCGCCCCGCAGCAGGTTCCGTGTTCCCGCTTCGCCAGGCGTTGCCCGCCGGAAGTACGTGAGCGCGTCGGTCGGGTTCTCGTACGGACTCGGCTGTCCCCCCACGACGTTGCGCGTCGTCTGCGTCGGCGGCAGGCGATCCGGGTTGGCGAGCACCGCGTTGCCCTGCAGGTTCCAGTTCGTGGTCCAGCACGAGCGACAGTTGTAGACGTTGAACGGGAACCCGCTCGTCTGCCGGTAGATGCCCGAGATCGACCAGTCGCCGATGAGGGCCTGCAGGGCGGGCCCGGCGTTGCTCGCCCAGCGCTTGCCCTGGCCGAATGGCAGTTCGGTCAGCCAGTTGACGTTCACCTGGTGCCGCACGTCGAAGTCGGCAAACGAGTACTGCAGATCAGGGTTCCACGAGTTGATGAGGAATCCCGAATAGCCGCCGGCGGCGAAGTTGCCGAACGACGACCCCCGCTCCACCGACGACCCGTGGTCCTTGGCCACCGCATAGGTGTAGTTCACGTCGAACTGGAACCCATCGGAGAAACGGCGCCGGAGCGACAACTGCAGCGAGTTGTAGCCGGAGCGCGCGAGCGAGCTCTGCGCCGCGAGCGAGTCGTACTGCCGATTGAAGAACGTGAACGGGCCGTACTTGCTGCAGGCGGGCGAACAGAACTGATCGGCGGCCCAGAGGGCGGTGATGTAGTCGGGGCCGTTGGCGACGAACTCGCCGACCATGACCTGCGTCGCCGTGAGACCGTCCGCCGCCGCGTCGGGGAACATGTTCTCCCAGAACGGGATCGGCGCCACGCTCTCGATGCCCCCCTCCGCCGCCTGGAGGATCCCGATGTTTGCCGCCGTGTAGTAGTCCTGTCCCGACACCGGATCGACGATGTTCATCGGCATCGCGAGGTCGCGCCGGATCATGAGGTTGCGGCCCTGACGCCCGACGTAGGCGACGTCGACCGAGAAATTCTTCCCGAGGTCGCGGCTGAACGTCAGGTTGTACGCGTGCGAGTACGGCGTGCGCAGGTTCTGGTCGATGGCCGACGTGATCACGCCGGCTTCGGCCGGCGGCGTCGCCGGGAAGGAGGCGGGCGGGGCCGCCGGGTACGTCGCCGGGATCACGCCGATGCCGCTGAAGCGGATCGCCGGGTTCGTCTCGTTGTTGACGCCGAACGGACTGTCGAGGCTCGACGAGAGGCCGAAGGAGCCGACGTTGTTGAACTGCGTGGCGATGCCCGATCCGATGCGGTCGTAGACGAGGAAGTAGCCGCCGCGCAGCACGGTTTGCGGCGTCACGGTCCACGCGAAGCTGGCCCGCGGCGCGAAGTTGTTCTTGTCGTACTGGTACCAGTCCGGACCGTTGTTCTCCGGTCCTCCGGGCACGAACGACACTTCCTGATCGTCGCTCGACGGGATGCCGGCGTTCATGTTGGCCCGGCGCTGGTCGAACCAGTCGCCCATGTTGACGCTCGGCACCACCATCTGCCCGTTGGCTTCGTACACCGGCGGGAACAGGCTGTAGCGCAGCCCGCCGGTCAGCGTGAAGTTGTCGCCGATGCGCCACTGGTCCTGCACGTAGAAGTCGTACTCGTTGGCGGCATACAGGCGCGGCAGCGGTGCACCCTCACCGAGCACGCCGCCGTCGATCGTGTAGTTGTAGTTGCCCGTGGTCTGCGTCAGCGCGCCGAGGATGTTGATGAACGCGTCGGCATACGTCGCCTGTCCGGTACTGGCGACGGCAGGCAGGCCGCTGCAGTCGGCAGGCGCGGGGCACGCCCCGCCCGGCATGTACCGGCGTCCCACCCCGGCTACCCATGAGCCGTTGGCCACGGCCTCGAAGAACGAGGACGCGTTCGTGTACGTGTCGTTGCGCAGCCGGCGGAGGTTGGTGCCGAACTTCAGGGTGTGATTGCCCTTGATCCACGAGAAGTCGTTGACGACGTTGAGGCCGCCGAGCTCGCGGCCGAACGTCGAGGTCAGTGCCTCGTAGTTGTCCATGAAGCGGAAGCTGGCCTGGCTCCGCTGCTGGAGGCCGATGGTCGCGTCGTCGATCTTCGTGTAGCCGACGCGCAGCGTGTTGACCATGTTGGAGCCGAGCACCCAGTCGTGCCCGCTCGCGAACCCCCAGTTCTTCACCTTGCGCGTGGAGTTGGGGGCCAGCCCCGGGAACTGCGGCACGGCCACGACCTCGTCACGCTGCGTGTTGAAGCGGGTGAAGAGCGACTGGCCGCCGCTGATGCGGTAATCGCCACGGGCGATGTAGGTGTTGAACTGGTTCTCGAGCGGCGCCGCGAACCGATAGCCCATGATGTTGATGCCGTCGCGACCGTCGAAGTTCGGCAGCGGGTACTGCTGCCAGTACTGCGAGGCGGCGAGGTTGGCGCCCAGCCCGGAGGGATCGACGCGTCGCAGGTCCGCGGGCCCGAGGCCGTAGGTGCCCGGCGCGATCGTGTGCGATCCCGTCAGTCCCTGCACGGCCCCACCAGGACAGTCGGCCGCTACGGCGCAGCGATAGGTCAGCACGCCGTCACGCATCGCCGCCGATGGCACCGCCCGCTCGACGACCGATTCACGCTTCTCGCGTGTGCCCTCGTAGTTGAAGAAGTAGAACAGGCGGTCCTTCGCGATCGGCCCGCCGATCGATCCGCCGAAGATGTTCTTGTCGAGCAGCGGCGGCTCGCTCGCGCGGTTCTCGCGAAGCTGCGTGAGCTTGTTGAAGTACTCGTTGGACGAGAAGCGCGTGTCGCGATTGACGTAGTAGCCGGCGCCGCGCAGTTCGTTGGTGCCGCTCTTTGTCACGAGCGACACCTGCGGACCCGACGACCGGCCGCCCTCGGCGCCATAGGAACTCGTGGTCACCCGGAACTCCTGCACCGAGTCGAGCGTCAGGCGCAGCACGGACGTGAACGCGTTCTGGTTCTGGTTGTCGTTGACGTCGATGCCGTCGAGCGTCACGTTGCTCTGATCCGCACGGGCACCGCTCACCGACCCGTACCGCGGGTCCACCGTCGTCTCGGGATTGGACTTCGGAATGTAGACGACACCGGTCTGCAGCGACAACAGGCCGACCGGATTGCGCGCCTCGAGCGGCAGGTTGAGGATCTGCGCCTCACGGATCACGTTGCCGAGGCTCGCGTCGGTTGCGTTGATCGCCGGCGCTTCGGCGAGCACCTGCACGCTCTCCTCCACCCCGCCCACCGCCAGGCTCACGTCGACGCGCTGCGCGGTGTCGGTGTTCAGGGTGACCTGCTCGACGATACTGGTCTTGAAGCCGGCGAGTTCGACCCGCACGTCGTAGACGCCCGGGGGCACCGCGACGAACGAATAGGTGCCGTTATCGCCGGTGACCGTGTCGCGCGACAGCCCCGTCGTGGCGCTCGTCAGCGTGACCGTCGCGCCGGGGACGGCGCTCTTCTGATCGTCGGTGACCGTACCCGACAGCGTCGCCGTGCCCGTCTGCGCCGCCGCCAGCACGGGGACGGCGAGCAATGCCGCAGCAACAAGCAGGCCCCGGACGAGCCTCGAGAGACAAGCACTCACCATCCACCTCCTGCTCCATCAGAACCCCGACGATGCGTCTGCGGGAGACGCGATCGACGGCGCCACGAATGCCGACCGGACGGCGACCGCCAGGCCGGCAACGCCAGCTAGCCGGATGTATCTCGACTGGAATCGGGGGGAAGGATGCGGCGGCCGGAAGGGGAAAGTCAAGAACCGGCCGTCACGGACCGGCAGCCCTGAGGGACGAAGCGCCGGAATCTGGTGACCTGTGCGGGTGCCCGCCGCCAGAACTGCGGACTGCGGGCAGGCGGCAGGCGACGAAGGCGACGGCCGAACGACGAAGGCCGGGAGTGTCGTCTCAGCGCATGGCTTTCCAGATCAGGAACAGGCCCACCAGCAC
>JAEYZV010000685.1 GCA_023427865.1 Acidobacteriota bacterium | reverse complement strand
GTCCCCATCGTCCAGAGGCCTAGGACGCGGCCCTTTCAAGGCTGAAACGCGGGTTCGAATCCCGCTGGGGACGCCAACCTTGTATTGGCGTCTGTCCCCTCGTACCGCTGTCGGCTTGGCGCTGGGGACGCCAGCTCCCACAGCAAGCCATTGCAGCCCGGGGCTGCAGTCACCGTGACCGGCCTGACGGTCGCCAGTTCGCTTGCCTTGTGCGCACGGCGTGATCGCCTGGGAGCAGCGGCTGCCCGAAGGGCCGGACTTGCGCCGACACGACCTGACCTGACACTCAGCGTTGTTGCCCGGGCAGCACCGCGTTGTCGTCTCGCTGGCCAGGACGTGCCGGGTGGGACGGAACCGACTGCGCGAAGGTCGCCTCACCGCACGGAGCCAGCCCTTCGAGACGTGGGCGACGACGGGTATGGCGGGCGCATCGGTAAGATGTGCGCGATGCGCACGTCTGCACCAGTGCACAGCGGTGTCGGCATGCCCTGGCTCGCGATGGCGAGGTGGGCGACGCTTGGCGCGCAACTCGCTGCCGCCCTGCTCGGCGCGTTGTTGCTCGACGTACCCGTCCGCTGGCTCGTCGTGGCCATCGTCATCACGGTCACCACGACGACGAACGTATGGCTCACGCGGGAGCTTGCGGGCGGACGGCCGCGGTCGGGCGCGGCGGCCGTGCTCGTCGTGCTCGACACCGTCGGCCTCGCTGCCATCCTCCTCGTGGCGGGAGGCCCGCTCAATCCCGCCAGCATCTACTTCCTCGTCCTGATCACGCAGGCCGCGTTCGTCCATGGCTCGCGCGTGGCAACGGTCGTCTCCGCTGTCTCGACCGCTCTCTACGGCTTGCTTTTCGTGATGATCACGCCGGAACTGCAGGCGGCACTGGCCATGCACCCCGAGGTCGGCAGCCATTTCCAGGGCATGTGGTGGGCGTTCGCGGTGACGGCGGTCCTCGTGACGACGTTCGTCGTGCGTCTCGCCTCCGCGGTGGCACAGCGAGAAGCGGATCTACGGGCGCTCGAGGCGCGCCTCGCCCGCACGGAGACGATGACGCGCCTGGCCACCCTCGCCGCTGACGCCGCGCACGAACTGGGGACCCCTCTTGCGACGATCGCGCTCACGGCGGGGGAGTTGGAACGTTCGCTGACGCGACCGTCCGTGGATCTCGCCCTGGCCGTGGACGACGTGCGCCTCATTCGCGAGGAGAGCCATCGGTGTCGGGCCATGCTCGACGACATGGCTGGCAAAGCCGGCCAGCCGACAGGCGGATCGTCCACGCGTACCACGGCGGCCGAGACGATCGCTCGTGCGACCATGGAGCTGCCGCCGGAGCGCGCGGCACTCGTGCAGGTCACAGGTACGCCGTCGCTGACGGGTACCTGGCCCGTCGATGCCGTCGCACGTGCGCTGCTCAACCTGCTGCGCAATGCCTTCGATGCGTCCCCACCGGGTGCGCCCGTCATCGTCCACGTCCACGAGACGGGGGACCGCATCGTGCTCGCCGTCCGTGATTCCGGGGCAGGCATGCCCCCGGACGTGTTGTCGCGTGCCGCGGAGCCGTTCTTCACCACCAAGTTCGGCAGCGGTCGTGGGCTCGGACTCGTGGTGGCGCGTACGACGCTCGAGTTGATCGGCGGCAGGTTCGAACTGGAGTCGGCGCCTGGGCGCGGTACCACTGCGCGCCTGGTCCTGCCCAGGGCGGCGTCGCGATGAACCTGCCCGGTGTGACGCTGCTCGTCGAAGACGATGCGCGCTTCCGCCAGCGACTGGCGCGCGCGCTGCGCGAGCGCGGACTCGAGGTGGCCGAGGTCGATTCGATCACGGAGGCGAGGGCGCATGTCGAACGCAACCCACCGGCGCGCATTCTCCTCGACCTTCGCCTCGGTGATACGTGGAGCCTCGACTTCATCGACCTCCTGCGGGAGGCACATCCCGGCATCGCCGTCACCGTTCTCACGGGGTATGGCAGCATCGCGACGGCGCTCGACGCCGTACGCCGTGGTGCGCGGCACTACCTGACCAAACCGGTAGACGTCGACCAGATCCTGGCGGCGCTGGGCGACGAGCGGGTGCCTGACGCCTCACCGGCAGCCGATGCGCGACCGATGTCACTGGCGCGACTCGAGTGGGAGCACATTAACCGCGTGCTCAACGAGTGCGACGGCAACGTCTCCGAGGCAGCACGGCTGCTCGGGCTCCACCGGCGCACGCTCCAGCGCAAGCTCGCGAAGTTCCCGATGCCGCGCTGACGTGAGGCGCCGATGTCACCGGCGCACGTTCAACCGCACCCAGAAGGTGCGCCCGGGCTCGCGCACCTGGCGTGTCTGCAGCGCGTACCCGGGGATCGCTGCCCCCTGGCGGCTGATGTGCTCGGCGTAGGCCGTGTCGAGCACGTTGTCGACGCCGACGGTCAGCGCGCCGAACGACGTCATCCGCCAGGCGCCATTCAGTGAGAGCACGGCGAAGGCGGGCGTGGCGGCGACGTCCTGGCCGACGATCGTGCCCTGCCCGATCGCCACACGGTGCTGCGCGGCAGCCGCGCGCAGCAGGCCGCCGGCCGACCAGCGCGCGCGCTCGTAGGCGATCGACAGGCGCGCGTCGAGCGGCGGGGTTTGCGCGAGCGGCCGGGCATCCGTGCGGTTGGTGCCGCCCGTCCAGGCGACCGAGACGTCCGCGAGCACGCCGCCGAGCCGGTGCGACGCGCCGGCCTCGAGTCCCGACGTGCGCACGTCCACGTTGCGAACGACGACGGCACTGCGCGTCCCCATGGCCGACGGCCTGGCGTAGCCGGACTCGATGAGGATGAAGTCGTCCACGTGGTTGGCAAACAGCGCCACGTACGCAGACGTCGCCCGGCGGCGCACCTGCACCCCGGCATCGACCTGCGTGGTGGCCTCCGGCCGCGTGCCGAAAGCCGAGACCGAACCTGCCGACTCGCGCGTCATCAGCTCCCAGTAATCGGGCACGCGCTGCACATGGCCCACGCCCGCGTACGCCACCATGGGCATATTCCCGATCTGCTGCTCGACACGCCCGAACGCACTCGGCAGCACGTCGTCGCGGCGTTGCTGGGCCGTCGGGTTCGGCACCTGCTGCATCATCGTGATCGATACGCGATCGCGCAGGTCGGCCCCGTGCGCGAGGTCGAGCCGAGCGCCGGTGGCGAGCAGCGTCCCGCGACGCGCCTGCCACGAGGCCTCACCGAACACGCCAACCGTGGAGAAGCGCGCATCGTCGAGCCTCGGGAGACTGTCGACCGGGACGACGTCCTGACGCATGGAGGAACGCGCCGCATGTACGTTGGCGACGAGATCGGCGCCGAAGTCCCATGTGCTGCGGCCGGTGAGCCCGCGGGCCGCGACGCGGCCGCCGTACGTCGTGCGCGACGGGTTCATCGCCGCGGGGGCCGTCGACCCGACGGCAGGGGAGAATGCGCGCAGCGAGTAGTTGTCCATGACATGGTCGATGGTGTTGTAGGACGACCTGACCTCGTATCGATCGAGCAGGTGACCCGGCCGGCTGCGCTCGAGGCGCGCCGTGGTGCCGAGGCGCGCGAACTTCGACCCGTCCACGCCGCGATCGGCATACGCGGCACGGCCATCGCTCCCGACAACGCTGACCTCGAGCAGCGTCTGCGCGTCCGGCGTCCATCCGAAGGCGCCATCGGCGCTCCAGCGCAGGTACTGCGCATGGACGGCGGCGCCATCGCCGTCATCGTAGTCATCCATTGCCGACCTGCTGCCCGCCGCGCGCACGTAGAAGCTCGACGTGCCTGCGCGCAGGTCGACCACCTGGTCGTTGCGTCCCCAGCTGCCGCCGACGAGGCTGGCATTGGCGAACCATGTCGGGCCAGGCAGCCTATCGCGCGACCGCTCGAAGAGCACGGTGCCCGCCGACGCCGCCGGACCGTGTTTCACCGTCTGCGGTCCCTTGACGATGGTGATGCGGTCGAACGTCTCGGGAAAGACGTACGCCGTCGGGGCGTCCATGCGTGACGAACAGCCTCCGAGCAGCGTCGCGTCGTCGGCCAGTATCGAAAGGCGTGAGCCCGCCATGCCGCGGAACACCGCGTCGGCCCCCGACCCGCCCTTTCGCACGGTCGAGAAGCCCGGCACCGTGTCGAGGTAGTCGGCGCCGTCGTGGGCGGGTATCGGCTGTCGCGGCAGCTTCGGGTCGGTGGTGACGGTCAGTGGAGCCGTCTCGGGAGCCGCCGTGACCACCACGTGCTCGTGCACGACGACTGGCGCAGCGGGTGATTGCGGTGAGGGTGGCTGAGTGCTGCCGGTGTTCGACTGTGCCGCGACCGTTGCAGGCGAGGCGAGGAGGGCGGCGGCGACAATCAGGACGGACACACCCGGCGTGAGCATCTTCACGGTGCTTGTCTCCGGCGACGTCCGTCACGTGAAGTGACCAGCTGCATCGCCTGCACCGAGAGTAGCGAGCGCGGCCGTAGCCGCACATGCGGCAAGTTGTCGCAGGGCCGGGCCGCGCGCGTGTACGGGGGGCGGCTGCGCGACGTTGATGGGGACATGACCCTTCGGGAACGCGCCGAGGCGGTGCTGGCCACCGATCAGCCGATCGCGCGTGAGCTGCAGGCCATGGTGGAACGCAACGTCCTGCCCGTGCCGGCGGTGCGGGCCGGCATCGGTGCCGCGTCGCTGCGCGCGTTTGTCGAGGGGCCGCCGGGTTGGGGAGCGCGTGCGCACGACGAGGTCGAGCAGGACGCGCGATTCGCCGTCGAGGCCGTCATCCTGGCGCATGGCCGTCCGTCGATGCTCGTGCAGCGCAACCGCATCCAGCTGCCGGAATCGCCAGAGCTCTGCCGCCGCATCGAGGCCACGCGCCCGCGCTACGAGTCACGGCTGGCCGGCGTGGGGCGCGTCGAACTCTCGGGGCATCCGCTGCTGCATCATGCCGGTACGGCCTGGCTCGTGGCCGAGCGGCTGGTAGTGACCAACGCGCACGTGGCCGCCGAGTTCGTGGCGCGCGAACAGACGCACCTCGTGTTCAGGCGGACGTTCGGTACCGAGACGATCGCGGCCTGTGTCGACCTGCGCGAGGAGTTCGTGCCCGCCGGCACGCCGGAGGAGTTCGAGATCGGCATCGACAAGGTGCTGTACCTCGCCGACCTGACCGACGCCAGCGCGCCCGACCTGGCCATTCTTCGCCTCTCGCCAGCGCAGGGTGTGGCGCTGCCGCCGCCAATCCCGTTCGTGGACGTGCCGCTCACGGTCGGCCGGGACATCGCGGTGGTCGGCTACCCGGCCGAAGATCCTTATGGCGTGCCGAGCGTGGCCGTGGCCCGGCGCCTCTTCGGCGGCGTGTACGGCGTGAAGCGATTTTCGCCGGGCAAGGTGGGCGAGGTCCGCGATGGCTCATGGGCCTTCGCGCACGACGCCACGACGCTCGGCGGCAGTTCCGGATCGGCCGTGATCGACCTCGAGACCGGCGGGGCGGTCGGCGTCCACTTCGCCGGCGCCCTGGAGCGCACCAACTACGCCGTGCGTGGCTCGTACGTACTCGACGCGATGACGGCGATCGCGCCGATGGTCACGGTGCCGCCGCTGCCCCCGCCGGAGTTCGCGCACGAGCCCCCGCCGCTGACCCCGTCGGCGCAGGGGTACGAGGCTCGGGACGGGTACCGGGCCGACTTCCTTGGGGTCGATCTGCCGCAGGCTCCGCTGCCGGACGTCGTGCGCCGCGACGACGTGCTCGAGGTCGAGTGGGGCGGGCGCACCTCGTCCGTGATCCCGTACAGGCATTTCTCGGTCGTGATGAGCACGAGCCGGCGTGTGTGCTACGTGAGCGCAGCCAACGTGGACGGGGCGTTGAGCGTGGCGCACCTGAAGCGCCGTGGCTGGCGCTTCGATCCGCGCCTCGATGCGTCGCGTCAGCTCGCGGGGCGCGTGTACGGCAACCCGCCGCGGTTCAGTCGCGGGCACATGACGCGCCGCGAGGACCCGGCCTGGGGCCACACGCGCGACGAGGCCGACGAGGGCAACACCGACTCGATGCACGTGTCCAATGCCGTGCCGCAGATGCAGCCGTTCAATGGCGGCATCTGGCTCGGCCTCGAGGATTTCGCGCTGCAGAACGCCCGTGAGGACGACCAGAAGATTTCGGTGATGACCGGTCCTGTCCTGCGCGACGACGACCCGGTGTTCGAGGACGTACAGGTGCCGATCGAGTTCTGGAAGGTCATCGCATTCGTGCACGACGAGACGCTGGCGCTGAGTGTGTCGGGATACATCCTGTCGCAACGCGGGTTCCTGCCGCACCGTGAGGCGGTGTTCGGCGCGTACGAAACGTATCAGGTGCCGCTCACGACGATAGAGCAGCGGGCAGGGCTCCGCTTCGGTCCGCTCACGCCGCTCGACGTCTTCGAGGGAGTGCCCGAGAGCGGCGCGCGTCCGTTGTTGTCGCCCGACGAGATCAGGTGGCGTTAGCTGCGTATCGGCTGGCGCGTGCGGCAACCGCGCGGCGGTCGTGGTTCAGGCCGATCGTTGCTCGCGCGCGTGCCGCACGTACTGCGTGACGATCGCGTCAGCGTCGCTGTCGCGCTCGAATCCGAGTTCGAGGGCACGCGTCACGTCGAAGGCACTTGGCCAGGTGGCGACGATGCGGCTGATGCGCTCGTCGGGTTCGACGCGCACCCTGGCGCGCGCTTCGGCGCCTCCCACGCGCTCGAGGCCGGCGAGCAGGTCGGCGGGCGTCACCGTGATACCCGGCAGGTTCACCGTACGCACGGGGCCGAGCGCGCGACCCTCGATGCGCCCGGCGCGCGCGAGATTGCGGCTCGTGACGTCAGGTGAGCTGATCCAGAGCGGCGTCTCGAGCCGAACGGGGCAGACGCTCGGTGTGCCGGCCAGCGGTTCCCGCACGATGCCGCTGACGAAGCTCGACATCGCCGAGTTCGGCGCGCCCGGGCGCACGGCAACGGTCGGTACGCGGCACACCACGCCCTCGACGATGCCGCGACGGGTGTACTCGAGGACCAGCAGTTCGGCGATGGCTTTGGCCGTGCCGTAGGTCGACTGGGGACGGAGCGCGAAGTCGTCGGGCACGACGTCCGGCAGGGGGCCACCGAACACCGCAATGGTGCTCGCGAAGACGAACCGGGGTGCCTGCGGCAGGTCACGGCAGGCCTCCAGCAGCGCCTGGGTTCCGCCGACGTTCACCGACAGCCCGAGCTCGAACTCTTCCTCCGACTGGCCACTCAGGACTGCGGCAAGGTGCCACACCGTCGCCGGCGCCGCGCGCATCACGTCTCGGACGAACGCCCCGTCGGTGATGCTGCCGACGCGCGACTGCACGCGATCGTCGGCGAGCGCGCTGGCCGTTCGGTCGACGCACAGGATGCGTGTCGGCGCAGGCGACAGGGCCAGCAGCGTCTCGATCACGCGGGTCCCGAGGAACCCGGCACCTCCTGTCACCACCACGGTCACGGCTGCACGCTCCATCCATCGCAGGGCGCCGGCTGCGCCCGCGCCATGCTACCGTTCGCGCCGTGACATCACCAGTTCGGATTGCGGTCG
>JAEYZV010000678.1 GCA_023427865.1 Acidobacteriota bacterium | reverse complement strand
CCCATTGCACCAGCAGCACGAGCCAGTGCACGGCCGTGTGCAACGGCCGCGTGCGGGTGACGTCGCCGACGGCGATCGCTGCCGCGTCGATCTCGCCGGCGCGCGACACCCACCACGACTCGAAGGCGCCGGCCCCGCCGCAGATCACGCCGATGACGAGGACGCCGACGAGCCCCAGTGGCAGCATGCGCAGCGCCGGTGCCAGGCTGCGCCAGGGTGCCTGCCGGTGAACGAGCGCATGTGACGCCGATGACGATGCGAGGAGCAGCAGCGCCGCCGCGGCGAGCACCAGCAGCACCGACAGGCCGAGCATCAGCACGTTGGCTTCCGGCGTGTAGAGGAAGCCGAGCCATGCCAGGCCCGCAAACGCATGGAGCACGGCCATCCACGCCACCGTCCTGAGCGCCATGCCGATCATCGTGGTGCCTCCCCCTGGCTCGGCACGTCGAGCGTCTGCACGGCACTCGACGCGTGGACGCCGGGCACGTACATCGGGCTGACCTGCGCGGGCATGGCGCGGAACCGTCCCGGCGTCGTGACCCGGAGCAGGTACGCGAACTCGGCGCGGCCCTCGAGCGCGTCGAGGAACAGCGCGACGCGGTTGTCGCGATACTCGCGATGGCTGCCGTACGTCCAGTCGGGCCGCTCGGCGAGCTCCAGCAGGTCGGGACGCGTCACGGCCTCGGTGCCCGCGGGGATCGGGTCCTCGATCATCAGGTACCGCCAGTCGTTCGAGCCGGCGACGACGAGACGCACGAGGATTAGGTCGCCGGGACTGGCGGTGCCGGTGTACGGCCGATCCTCGTACACGACGCGGTCGTCCCGGCGTACCGGCGCAAGCAGGAAGTACTTGCGGCTGACGGCGAGCGTCCGGCTGCCGGTCCGCTCGAGCCCCGCCGCCGTGTCGTAGTAGCGCGCGCTCGCGGTCCAGTACGCCGGCCCGCCGCTCGTCATGATGGTGACGCGGTTGCTCCCGACGGCCGCCGGCAGCGTCACGATCGCAGGGAAGGGTTTCGTCCAGTCGGCCGCGGTGAACGACACCTGTTCGGACCGATCGCCCGCTGCCACCGTCACCGTCACCGGTCCGGGTCGTTCCTGGCGCCCCTGCATCGCGCCGAGCAGGCCGTACAGGACCATCGCGGTCTGCTTCGTGCTGTTCCAGCCCATGCCCCCGTGCCGATTGGCGAGCAGCCACCGCACGCCGGGCTCGATGAGCGGGTCCGAGGGTCGCACGGCGGCGAGCGCCTGCACGACGGCGGCCGTCGCATCGGCCGTGGCGTCGCCCCAGTCACCGAGCAACGGGTCGTTCTCGCTCGGCCACCAGGCCAGATCCCCACGCACCTGCGCCCGCGTGGACAGCGTGCCGGCGAGCTCGCCCGTCCGCTGGTCTCCGCCCGCGTGCAGGGCGAGCAGCAGCCAGGCCTGGCCGTACGGCGTGATGTCGCTGCGACGACCCCACAGCTCGTTCAGCAGGGCATCGAGATCGAAGCCCTCGTGGCGTGCCGGCATCTCCGCCGCCTTCGCACGAGCGAGGACGTACGCCGCGTACGCCTTCAGCTCCGGCACCATGGTCGGCGTGTCGGCGAGCTGGCGCGCCAGCGACGCCGTGCCCTTCTGCAGCGCGTCGTAGGGCACCGGTACGTCCGCCGCCCTGGCTTCCAGCAGCCCGTAGACCGCGTAAGCCGTCATGAACGGATGATCGTCGTCTGTCAGCCACCAGCCCCAGCCGCCGTCGTCGTGCTGCAGGCGGATGAGGCGATCGAGTCCGGCCCGAGAGACGCGGTCGAGCATGGACATCCGCTCGGTCGGCGCGAGCTTCAGCTGTTCGAGCGTGCGGAGCACCAGCAGGTTCGGCACGAAGCTGGAGACGACCTGCTCGGTGCAGCCGTAGGGGTAGTTGACGAGCTCGTCGAGCGCGCCGAGCAGAGACCCGGCCATCGACGGCATCAGGCTGACGACAACACTGCGGGCCTGCGGGTTGGAGGCCTCGGGCACGCGGACCTCCACGGTGTGCGATGCGCCCGGCGCGAGCGAACCCGACACGCCCGCGTCGCGCCGCGCGCCGAACGGCAGCACCGGCACCGTCAGCGCCATGGCGTCGCTCGCGGACGCAGCGGTCGCGGTGCCCGTGAGCGTTGCCGCCCCCGGCGCCGGTGCCGTGAACGCCCACTCGGTGCGCGCCTCGCCGCCGGTCGGGACGCTCACGGTCCGCGCCTCGCTCGACTGCGCGTCGAGGCCGGTGGCCGTCATCGTGACCGAGACCGGGATCGCACCACCTTCGACGTAGTTGTGCACGATGGCGGGTACGCGGACGCTGTCGCGCTCGGTGAGGAAACGCGGCGGCACGACGCGCAGGAGCAGGTCGCGCGTCGTGATCGTGCGCGCCAGCGCCATGCCCACCCTGGTGTCGGGCGTCACGGCGCGCGCGGTCAACCGCCACGTGGTGAGCGAATCCGGGTACTCCACCCTGACGGTGGCCGTGCCGTCGGCGCCCGTGACGACCGACGGGTTCCAGAAGATCGCGTCGGGGAAGTGCTTGCGGACCGGCGGCCGCTCGGGCGTGTCGCCCTTGAAGTCGGCGAGCGAGAGCGGACGCCGTCGCTGCGCGAGTTTCATCCGCAGCGTGCCCGAATGGCCCATGAAGTAGTAGTGCCGCGAGTAGTCGGTGGCCACGCGGCTGTACTCGGTGCGGTAGAACACGCGCAGCGGGTCGTCGGTCGTATCGCGGCGGACGCCATAGAGCGCCTCGTCCACGACGC
>JAEYZV010000674.1 GCA_023427865.1 Acidobacteriota bacterium | reverse complement strand
GCCTGCGGCCGGCCAGTGAACGGTGTGGACACGCGGGCGGGCGTGTCGATGACCAGGCGCTGTCCATCCTGGACCTGCTGCGGGATCTCACGCGCTTCACGTGCCAGTCCGGACGCCAGCGGCCACGCGGGCACGCCGACGGCAAGGACCGCCGTGAGAATCGCGAGGATCGGCGTGCGCGGGCGCATCATCGGGTCTCCTCGGAAGTTCTCAGGGTCTTGCGAATCTCCCGCTGCTTGACGGGAGACAACGGGTCGTCGACCCGCTGCAGGAAGATCACGGCGTCGTTGGCGACGACCTTGACGGTGCCGTCGAACAGCGCGTCGCCGGGGTGCACGGAGTAGGTCTTGTTGTCGGGCGTCTGGACGATGGCCAGCAGCTTGCCGTGGCTGCGCAGTACGCCGCGGACGCTCAGGTCGCCGATCAGGAGTCCCTTGACGCCGACGGGGCGCCCGCCCTCGGGCAACCGCGTCTCGCCGCGTGCGAGGAGACTCACGAACGGATCGCGACGGCCGCTCGGGTCGTAGGCGGCGCGCTCCTCCGGCCTGGACGAGTCCGGTTCGGCCTTCGAGGCGGCAGGGCGTGCGGCCGGTGTGCCCGAGGCCACCGATGTGGCTGCCGTGTTGGCAGCGCTGGCGCCATCGGCGACGGCGATCGCCGCGGCGAGCAGGAACACGACGCTGGTGGGTCGAATCATGGCGGGACCTCAGCGAGTGGCGACGGGAGGACGGGCGCCGGCAGCTCCGGGACGTCGTGCCCCGGCCCCGCCTGCGCCTGCCGGCGGCTCGGCCGGCGGTTCGGAAAGCACGAAGGTGGTGACCGTGCACTTGGCGTCGACGGTCGCCGACGCCCCTGCGCTGCGATCCCCCTTGTGGGAACTGATCTGGATGCCGGAGATGTTGATGATCCGCGGCATGCGGCTCACCTTGTCGAAGAAGCCGCCGAGGTCGTGGTAGGTCCCTTCGAGCTCGAGGGAGATCGGCCACTCGGCATGCTGTTCACGCGTCGCCACCGCCTGCGGCTTGAAGCCGCGGATGGTGAGGCTCGACTGCGTCGCGAGGGTCTGGATGCGCCGGAGCAGGTCACCGACGTCCTTCTGTTCCGGCAGGACGTTCTTGAGCGCCGCCAGTCGCGCGTTGAGCTCGGACACGCGGGCGCGGAACTCCGGCAGCCGACGCTCCTCGACGCGGGCGCGGGCGATGCCGGTCTCGATCTTCCGCCGCTCGCCGTGGGTGCGGTCGACGGCGGCCTGCAGGTCGACCGCGTACATGTAGTGATGCGTGGCGATGAGGCCGCCGCCGAGCACGAGGTACAGGGCGAGCTGGCCCCACCAGGGCAACTTGTTGAGTCCGAGATCCATGGCCATGCTCCTCAGCGACGTGCCGGCCTCGCGGCGGCGGGACGCGCCGTCGGGGCGGCGGCGGGTGTGTCGATGGCGCCCAGCGGGAAGTTCGCCTTGACGAGGAACTTCACGATGTCGCCCTCCTTGCTCTCCTCCACCTCGCTGTTCACGATCTCGACCGGCGTGCGGAACGCGCCCGACGACTCGAGATTGCCGATCAGGTCCGAGAGCGCGGTCAGCGTCGTCGTCCGCCCTTCGAGCGTGACGTCGGCGCCGGCCTGCTTCATCTCGGTGAGCCAGAGCCGATCGGGCAGGCCCTTGCTCACCTGATCGAGCAGCGTGACGGGCGAGCGCTGCCCCTTGCGGAGTTGCTCGATGAGCGCGACGCGCTGCTGCAACAGCGCCGTCTGCGATTCGAAGCGCGCGAGTTCCTCGGTGACCGCCTTCAGCCGCTGCTCTTCGGCCTTGGCCTGCTGCAGCTGGTGGTCGGCGTGGAACTGCTGTGCCTGCAGGTCGAGGTGGCGATACCCGGCCACGGCGACCGAGGCCGCAACCGCGATGGCCCCGAGGATGTGGACCTTGTTGACGCTGAGGCCGGAGAACGCCGGCGCCTTCGCACGCGTCTGGTCGGCGGCGAGCAGGTTGACGCGGATCATCGGTCCCCCATCCTGCGAAGGGCGAGGCCCACGGCGACGGTGGCGGCCGCAGCCGCTTCCGCCACCACCGGCACGCCGAACCTGGCGGCATCGAAGCCGACGGTCTTGAACGGGTCGAGGACTTCGACCGGAATGCCGAGACGCTCGTGCAATGCCTCGACGAGCCCGGTCACCTGCGCGCCACCGCCGGTCACCAGCAGCAGGTCGATGTGGTCGGCGCCGGTCGTGCCGCGGAAGAAGTCGAGGGTCTTCTGGACCTCGAGCAGCATGGCTTCGGTGACCATCTGCAGGCTCGGTCCGGTTTGCGTCGGGTCCACGCCGTCGGCGGGATACCCGCGTTTGAGCAGGTCGGCGCTCTCCTGAGAGATCTGGAAGTCCTTCTGCAGGGCCTCGGTGTAGGCGTTGCCGCCGATGGGCACGTCGCGCGTGAAGAGCGACTGCTCGCCGCGCACGATGTTGATGTTGATGGCGCTGGCGCCAATGTTGAGGAGGGCGACGATCGCGTCGCGGGTGCCGTAGTTGACCTCGTAGGCGTTCTGCAGCGCGAACGCGTCGACGTCGACGATGGCGGGGACGCGGCCGGCCTGGGCAATCACGCCGGTGTAATCGGCGATGGTTTCCTTTTTCGCAGCGACGAGCAGCACGTCCATCGTGCCGGCCGTGGTGCCCTTCGGCGGGCGGCTCAGGACCTGGTAGTCCAGGTTCACGTCCTGGATGTCGAAGGGGATGTACTGCTCGGCTTCCCAGGTGATCGACGTCGCCAGTTCGGCGTCGGTCATCGCCGGCAGCGTGATCTTCTTCACGATGACGGCATTGCCGGAGAGGGAGGCGGCGACGTCCTTGTTCTTGATCCCCAGGCGCTCGAACAGGCGACGGATCGCATCGGCGACGGCGGTGCCGTCGATGATGGCGCCATCGACGATGGCGTCGGGCGGCAGGGGCTCGATCCCGAACGCGTTGACTTTCCAGGCCTTGCCCGTGGCCTTCAGCTCGACGGCCTTGACGGCGCTCGAGCCGATGTCGAGTCCGACAACGGGTTTCTGCTTGCGGAAGAGCACGCCCACCTCACCTCGGTGCGGAACGAACTGGCGGCCGGGCGACATGCCTGGAACGCCAAGTTCGTAAGCGCCTCAGCCTTAGGCAAGGGCGATGCCAGCCAGAATTGCAATGCATTGAGGCGGCAACCGGGCGCCGCTGGCAATTCCGACCAACCAGGTGCGTGCGCGCGCTGGCAGAATTGTGACAGGCGCTGTCGGAGAAGCGACGGACGCCCTAACGAAGGGCAGCGAGCGGCGGGAATTCCCCTTGGGGCAGGGGCGGTGGCCCTGACGGAAGTTGTTGACACGGCTCGATCGAGACGCGTACCATCTTTTTTTGCTGTGTGTCAGCAAGGAGCATAAGGGTCATCATGAGCACGTTCATTCCGAGCGCCAACGCCATCGAGCGACGCTGGCACGTCATCGATGCGGCGGGCCAGTCGCTCGGGCGGGTGGCCAGCCTGGCCGCCAAGGTCCTGCAGGGCAAGCACAAGCCGAGCTACACGCCATTCCTCGATTGCGGCGATCACGTGGTCGTGGTCAACGCCGCGCAAGCCGTGCTCACCGGTCAGAAGGAAGAGCAGAAGCTTTATCGGTACCACAGTGGCTACGAGGGCGGGCTGCGCGAGGAGCGCGCCAAGGACCTCCGGAAGCGTCGTCCGGCGCGCCTGATGGAAGAAGCCATCCGGGGCATGCTGCCGAAGACGAAGCTGGGCGACCAGATGTACCGGAAGCTGAACGTGTACGAGCGCGCCGACCATCCGCACCAGGCGCAGAAGCCCCAGTCACTCGAGGTCCAGTAAACGTGGCAGTCATCCAGTATTACGGCACCGGGCGTCGCAAGTCCTCGACGGCTCGCGTGTTCCTGCGCCCTGGCACCGGCCAGATCACGATCAACCAGAAGCCCATCGCCGACGCGGTCAACACCGAGTCGCTGCGCCTGCAGGTCCGGTCACCGCTCGTGCTGACCGAAACGCTCGACAAGTTCGACGTGGTGGCCACGACCGCTGGCGGCGGCATCTCCGGGATGGCCGGGGCGCTGCGCCTCGGGATCGCGCGCGCCCTGTGCCTGTACAACGCGGAACTGCGTGGCCGCCTGAAGAAGGCCGGCCTGCTCACGCGTGACCAGCGCGCCAAGGAACGCAAGAAGTACGGCCTGGCAGGCGCCCGCAAGCGCTTCCAGTTCAGCAAGCGCTAGTGCAGGACCCGGGAACGGCGCAAGCCGCTCCCGGCGCAGGACACGAGTCCGGGCGATCCGCCCGGAACGTAACGACATGGGACGCAAGAGGCGTCCGAGAAGGTGTTGGAGGAAGCTTGACCCCGATCGCTGTCAAAGACCTGCTCGAGGCTGGTGTGCACTTCGGCCACCAGACCAAGCGCTGGAACCCGAAGATGAAGCCGTACATCTTCGGCGAGCGCAATGGCATCTACATCATCGACCTCGGCAAGACCGCGCGCCTGTTCCGCGACGCCGAGCAGTTCGTGATGCAGATGGCCAGCGAGGGTCGGACCCTGCTCTTCGTCGGCACGAAGCGCCAGGCGCAGGACGCGATCGCCGAAGAAGCCCAGCGCTGCGGCATGTTCTACGTGAACCAGCGGTGGCTCGGTGGTCTGCTCACCAACTTCACCACCATCCAGCGCAGCCTGGCCCGCCTTCGCGACCTCGAGGCGATGGAGACCGACGGCCGCTACGACGTGCTGTCCAAGAAGGAGATCGCGCGCCTCGAGAAGGAGAAGCGCAAGCTCCAGAAGAACCTCGACGGCATCCGTCACATGGATCGCCTGCCCGATGCGGTGT
Source organism: Acidobacteriota bacterium (assembly GCA_023427865.1). Taxonomy (GTDB): domain Bacteria; phylum Acidobacteriota; class Vicinamibacteria; order Vicinamibacterales; family Vicinamibacteraceae; genus Luteitalea. The sequence continues at coordinate 195 of JAEYZV010000674.1, read as the reverse complement.
TCATCGTCGACACCAAGCACGAGCAGATCGCCGTGGACGAGGCACGCAAGCTCAAGATCCCCGTCATCGGCATCGTCGATACCAACTGCGACCCGGACCAGGTGAACTTCGCCATCCCGGGCAACGACGACGCGCTGCGCGCCATCCGGCTGTTCGCCTCGCGCGTCGCCGACGCGGTCCTCGCCGGCCGTGGCG
>JAEYZV010000353.1 GCA_023427865.1 Acidobacteriota bacterium | reverse complement strand
CGAGCGCCCGCTTGACGGCACAGTTCCCCGTGACACCTCGTGCAAGGAGTCCCGCGCCGAGCACCTGGCTGCCGCGCCGCATGCGAGGCCGACGCATCGCGAGGTACAGCAGACCTGCGCCGGCCGCCACCGATCCGATCCGTTCCCACCGTCCAAGATTCGTACGCACCGTGCCATCCCTCCAGGGAGCAATCCGACCGCCGTCTGCAGGCCGCTGCCGCCTCACGCGGCTGCGCTCATGTACCTGCAAGAACCGTGGCGTTCTCGACTTGCCGACGGCATTTCAGCGCCGTGTCGCCGACAGCCGCTGACATGGCCCCCGCCTTGCACCATAAGGCTGGCAGGAGGGTAACCATGCTTTGGACGATCGCGTTGATTCTTTTCGTGCTGTGGCTGCTCGGCACCGTGAGTGCCTACACGATGGGCGGCCTCATTCACGCGCTGCTCGTGCTCGCGTTGATTCTCGTGGTGGTGAACCTGTTCACGGGGACGCGCCGCACGGCACTCTGACGGTTCCCGGGAGCCTTCAGCTCGCATAGCGCCGTACCATCGAGGCGCAGAAATCCGCGAATGCCGAGGGCTCCCGGGGTGGGCTCGTGTGGTGCGGCTGCAATCCCTCGCACTCCGGTGTGAAGCAGAACGTCACCGTCACCTCGAACGGTTCGAGCGCCTGCATCTGCCTGTCGAACCAGGCCATGGCGTTGGGCCGGAGGCTGTCGGCCCAGCTGAGCCCCGTGCGCACATGCGTCACGCCCCACTCACGCATCAACCGCACGGCCATGTCGAGGCGATGGTCCTCGAAGTGGAACCACTGGCAGAGTCCGAACGTCGGCGCGACGTCGGCGAAGTGCCGCGCCGCCAGCTTCGGCGTGCCGTCCTCGCGCAGCAGGCCCATGTGGAAATGACGGTAGTAGGACGAGCCCTCGGCCTCGCGGTGGCGGGTCGTGGCAGGCCAGGCCCGTGGCAGGTCGAACAGGCTGTACCAATGCACGCGGGGCACCCGCCCGGCGAGCAATGCAACGCTGCGCTGCAAGCCGAACGCCTGGACTTCATCGGCGCCGAAACTCGATGCGCCGACCTCCGACACCCACACCGGCTTGTCGGTGACCGCACGGATTTCCTCGATCCGCTCCGGCCAGGCGTCGATCGGCCAATGGTTCCAGTCGAGCGGAAACCCGTGGACGGCGACCACGTCGACCGCGTCGAGCACCCCCTGTTGCGCCAGCGTCTTGACGAACTCGGCGTCGATCGGCGACATGCCGCCGAGGACCCGAGTCAGACCGGCTCGTTCGGCCGCCACCGAAGCCGACGCCAGCCGCACCATCTCCGAAAACCGGACCCAGCCGGGATCGGCCTGGAAGTCCCAATGCGACAGGTTGTTCGGCTCGTTCCAGAACATGACGGCTTCGATCATCCGGATGTGGCCTCCTGCGGCTTCAGCCCCGACACGGGGTGCAGACCCGGCGTGCAAACGAAGCGCCACCATCTCAGCGTTTCCAGGTCCGCACGTCACGGGCACGTGCGCGGCCCCCGCCCACGGATCGGCCTGCCCCGCGACCTGCGTACTTCGCGTACGGCCGTGTTTACGAATGCGCCACGTGGCCTTCCTACCTACAGGCCACGCCAGAGGTGGCGACGCCAGACGCAGAGTTTCTGCGGTCGCCCACCAACGATGACGAGGCACGCGGCTTGCGGTCGAGCGGCGCCATGTCCAGTGCTGCAGCGCGCGTCGTTCCCCCTCCGCCCGGCATGAGGCGCTTCCCGATAGGTGCCGAACCCGTGGCCGACGGGTCCGTGCGACTGCGCGTGTGGGCGCCCGACCACGCGAAGGTTTCGGTCGTCATGGACGGGCGGTCCACGCCGCTCACGTCGGAGAGCGGCTACTTCTCCGGTCAGGTGGAGGGCCACGTCGGAAGCCGATATGGATTCCTGCTCGGCGACGATCCGAAGCCGTACCCGGATCCTGCGTCGCGCTTCCAGCCCGATGGTCCGCACGGACTCTCGGAAGTCATCGACCCCGACAGCTACGCATGGCAGGACGCCGACTGGCGCGGTGTCGACACCGACGACGTCGTGCTCTACGAGATGCACCTCGGCACGTTCTCGGCGCGCGGCGACGCCGCCGGCGCCCTCGATCATCTCGAGGAACTCGCGCGCATCGGGATCACCGTGCTCCAGGTCATGCCCGTGGCGGAGTTCCCCGGCCGATTCGGTTGGGGGTACGACGGGGTCGGGCTCTTTGCGCCCTCACACCTGTACGGGCGTCCCGACGACTTCCGGAGGCTCGTCGATCGGGCACACGGTCTCGGTCTCGCCGTGATCCTCGATGTCGTCTACAACCACGTCGGTCCCGACGCCAACTACCTCCGGTCGTTCGCGCGCGACTACTTCACCGATGCGTACGACAACGAGTGGGGCGACGCCCTGAACTTCGATGGCCCGTCGTCGGGACCCGTGCGTGAGTGGGTGCTCACCAATGTCGCCTACTGGGTGCGCGAGTTCCACGTCGACGGGTTCCGGCTCGACGCCACGCAGCAGATCTTCGACGCGTCACCCGAACACCTCGTCGCCGCGATCGCCCGCACCGCGCGGGAGGCAGCGGGCAACCGAACGATCATCGTCACGGCCGAGAACGAGCCGCAGGATGCGCGCCTCGTGAGGCCCGTGTCGGGCGGCGGGTACGGCCTCGACGCGATCTACAACGAGGACCTGCACCACAGCTGGCGTATGGCGCTGGTCGGGACGCACGAAGCGTACCTGTCGGACTATCGCGGTACGGCGAGCGAATGGCTTGCCGCCATCCGCTTCGGCGCGCTGTTCCAGGGCCAGCACTACGCCTGGCAGCAGCAGCCGCGAGGCACGCCGGGCCTGCGCCTGCCCGCTGCGGCATTGGTCGCCTTCCTCGAGAATCACGATCAGGTGGCCAACACCGACCGCGGCCGGCGCCTCGTCGATCTGGCGCGGCCGGCGAGCCTGCGCGCCCTGACCGGGTTGCTGCTCCTGCTGCCCTCACGACCGATGCTGTTCCAGGGTCAGGAGTTCGGATCACGCGCGCCGTTCGTGTACTTCGCCGACCACGTCGCTCCGCTCAGGGACGCCGTGGCGCAGGGTCGACGCGAGTTCCTCGGGCAGTTCCGCCGACTGCAGGATCCCGACGTGTTCGAGGGCCAACCGCTCCCCCACGACGAGCGCGCGTGGCGGCAGTGTCAGTTGCGACGTGACGGCTCGGACGCGCAGCAGTCCGCGTGGCGGAGCCTCATCGGCGACGCCCTGCGGCTGCGGCGTGAACGGCCCCGCCGCGACGGCGCGCACGTGTGCGATGGCGCGGCCCCCGACGACTCGCTGCTGATTCTCCGCTACTTCGGCGACGACGATGCCGACTGGCTGATCGTGCTCAACGACGGTCCCGATCGCGACATCGCCTCCCTCTCCGAGCCGCTGATCGCACCGCCCTGGCAGCGGACCTGGCGACAGCGCCTGTGCAGCGAGGCGCCGAGGTACGGCGGACAGGGCTCGATGGCCTGGTCGCGCGGCCGATGGCCCGTCCCGGCTCACGCGCTGCTCGTGCTCGACGCCGTCGACGCCACCCTGGCGGCCGACGACAACGAGGAGGACTCTGACGAATGACTGACGTACTGCCGACGGCAGCGCTGCCCAATGCGGCATTCCTCTCCGAGCTTGACGCGGTCGTGCGCCGCATTCCGTTCGTCGCCGGCGAGACCCCCACGCTCGAAGAGCACGGAAGCCGTGAGTGGCTGCTGACCAACGGTCTCGGCGGATATGCGTCGGGCACGGTGATCGGCGCGCTCACGCGTCGCTTTCACGGCCTGCTCGTGGGCGCGTTCCCCTCGCCTCTGGGCCGAACGATGCTGCTGACGCACATCGAGGAGCGCGTCTCGTTCCGCGATGGCGTCCGTGAGTGGCTCGCCCTGCACGGGACGCGAGGGCAACTGGCGCAGGCGGCAGCCGGGCGCCATCTCGAGGAGTTCCGGCTCGAGGCCGGACTGCCCGTGTGGCGGTACGTGCTGCACGGCGCCGTCATCGAGAAGCGCCTGCTCATGCCGCACGGGCAGAACACCGTGCATGTCACGTACACGCTCGTCGACGGTCCCCCACGCGTGCGACTCTCGCTTCGGCCGGTCGTCGGGTTCAGGCCCCACGAAGCCCCCGTGGACCACTCTCCCGTGGACGGCTACACCGTGAGCGCCCGGGAGCGGCGCATCGAGGTGGTCGCCGACGGCGCGCTGCCCCCGCTCCGCCTCGTGCTGCATGCCGACACCGGCGGCTTCATGTTCGACGACCAGGCGATCCGGGACGTGCGGTACCTCGTCGAGGAACGACGTGGATACGACTACGCCGGCCCGCTCTGGAGCCCCGGGCGCTTTCGGGTCGAGCTGACGCGAGATGCCCCGGTCTCGGTGCTGGCGTCCGCGGAGTCGTGGGAAACGATGGCCGCCACCCATCCCGCCGAAGCCATGACGATGGAGCGGACGCGCCGGGCACGCCTGCTCGCCACGGCACAGGAGGCGGTGCGCGATGGCGTCGGCGCCGAACTCGTGCTCGCCGCCGACCAGTTCCTGATGGAGCCGATCTCTCGCACGCACGACCAGGTGCGTGCGGAGGCGAGCGGCGGCCACGCCCGTTCGGTGATCGCCGGCTATCACTGGTTCACCGACTGGGGCCGCGACACGATGATCTCGCTCGAAGGCCTCACGCTCTGCACCGGGCGCTACACCGCTGCGCGTGACATCCTCCGCACCTTCGCCTACCACGTGCGCGACGGTCTGATTCCGAACATGTTTCCCGAGGGCGGCAGCGAGGGCCTGTACCACACGGCCGACGCCACGCTCTGGTTCTTCCACGCCATCGACAGGTACCAGCACTACACCGGCGATCGCCTGCTGCTTCGGGAACTGCTGCCCCTGCTGCGCCGCATCGTGGCGGCACATCGCGACGGCACGCGCTTCGGCATCGGTGTCGATCCCGTCGACGGGCTGCTGCGCCAAGGGGCCGAGGGGTACCAGCTCACGTGGATGGACGCGAAGGTGGACGGCTGGGTGGTGACACCGCGCCGGGGCAAGGCGGTCGAGATCAACGCACTCTGGTACAACGCCGTCAGGTTGCTGGCCGGCTGGGTGGACGCGGCGGGCGACACCGCGGCGCGTCAGGATCTCGAGTCGTATGCGGCGACGCTGCAGGCCTCGTTCAATCGCCGCTTCTGGAATCCCGCCACGAACCACCTGTTCGACGTCGTCGACGGCGAGCACGGCGACGATGCGGCGTGTCGCCCGAACCAGGTGTTCGCGCTGTCGTTGCGGCACCCCGTGCTCGATCGGGAACACTGGGACGCCGTGCTCGACGCGGTGCAGCGGCACCTGCTCACGCCGTTCGGCCTGCGGTCGCTGTCGCCTGCGCATCCCGACTACAAGCGGCAGTACTTCGGCGACCTGCGGACCCGCGACGCGGCGTACCACCAGGGCACGGTGTGGGGCTGGCTCATCGGCCCGTTCGTGGACGCGTGGCTGGCCGCGCGGCCGGAGGACGTCGCGGGCGCGCGCCGCGTGCTCGAACCCATGCTGCCGCACCTCGACGAGGGCTGCGTCGGATCGGTGAGCGAGATCTTCGACGCCGAGTCGCCCTACGCGCCGCGGGGTTGCGTCGCCCAGGCCTGGAGCGTCGCCGAACTCCTGCGTGCCTGGGCGCGGACGGCTACTCCTCGTCGCCCAGCTCGGTGACGGGGTCGGCGCGCCACAGGCCGTACTTGCGCAGCTTGTTGTAGAGCGTCGGCCTGTGGATGCCGAGCATGGCCGCGGCCGCACGCTTGTTCCCGCGCGTCCGCTCGAGCGTCTGCACGATCGCGAGCCGCTCGATCTCCTCGAGCGACTGCCCGATCGGCATCGACGTGATGCGGGGCGTCGCGCTCGGGTGACGTACCGCCTCGGGGAGATCCTCGAGGCGGATGTCCGACCCCGCGCACAGGATGACGGCGCGCTCGATCACGTGCTCCAGTTCGCGGACGTTCCCGGGCCACGAATGCCGCTCGAGGGCGCGCAGCGCCGCCGGCTCGATACCACTCACCGATCGGCGATGCCGCTCGGCGAACTGCACGATGAAGCGGACGACGAGCAGGGTGATGTCGCCCTCGCGTTCGCGCAGCGGCGGCAGGCTCAGGACGATCGTGTTCAGCCGGAAGAACAGGTCCTCGCGCAGCTGGCCGCGACGCACCGCTTCGTCGGGATCGAGGTTGGTGGCGCAGAGCACGCGCACGTCGGCGCGCAGGCTCGTCGTGCCGCCCACTGGCCGGAACTCGCGCTCCTGCAGCACGCGCAGCAGCTTCACCTGGAGCGACAGCGGCATCTCCGCGATCTCGTCGAAGAGCACCGAGCCGCCCTGCGCCACTTCGAGCAGGCCCTTCTTGTCGGCAGTCGCGCCGGTGAAGGCGCCACGCCGATGCCCGAACAACTCCGATTCGAGCAGCTCGCCGGGAATGGCGGCGCAGTTGAGACGGATGAACGGGCCGGTGGCCCGCAGGCTGTGGTCGTGCAGCGCCGACGCCATCAGCTCCTTGCCGGTGCCGTTCTCGCCCACGATCAGCACGTTGGCATCGGTCGGCGCCGCCGCCCGCGCCAGCCGGAAGGCGTCGCGCATCGCCTGCGCGCGCGACGCGAGCTTGCCGAACGTCTCCACGCCCGGCTCCAGCTCGCTCCGGGTGCCCTCGTCCGCGGCTGCCGCCCGCTGTGCGAGGGCCAGCTGCATGTTCGCGAGCAGGTCGCCGACCGCGACGGGCTTCTCCATCAGCGTGAAAGCGCCCTCGCCAAGGACGTCCACCGTCAGCCGTACGGTCGCGTGGCGGGTCACCACGAGCACCGGCGCGCGGCCGAGCATGCTGCGACACCGGCGCAGCCAGTCCACCCCGGACTCGTCCGGGAGCACCAGTTCGAGCAGGACGATGTGCGGACGCCACAGGCGGATCTGGACCTCCGCGCTCGCGCCCTCGCGCACGAGGCGCACGGCGTACCCGTGGTCCTCGAGCTCCGTCACGAGCGCATCGTGCTCGGGCAGCTCGGGATCGACCAGCAGCACGCGCGTGAGCGGTCGCGTCACGGCGATCTCCGTCGGCGCGGCTCAGCGCACGAAAGCGCCCGGCAGTTCAGGCAGCTCGACATTCGGGGCCGGTTCGCACAAATACACTTCCGTGTCGGGATGCGCAAGGATCCTGAAGCCTGCGCTGCGTAGCATCGCCTCCGTACAGGCAACATTGGGTACCCACCAGTTGGTCGGGTCGCTCGCATAGCGGTGCTCGATGAAGTGCAGCTTCGGGAACCCCTCGGCGCGGAACAGGTCACGATCCTCGAACGGATAATCCTGCGCCAGCACAGCCACGCGCTCCTCCCCTCGCATCATCGTCTGGAAGAGGAGCCGTCGCCCCACGACCTCGTGCCGCAACAGGTCGAGCGCGAGCAGCGGGTGTCGCAAATGGTAGAGCACACCGGTGAAGAGCACGAGATCGAATCGCCGGCCGAGCTTGCCGACGTCGTACACCGACAGCTGCCTGAACTCCACCGGCGCGTCCAGCACGCGGGCCGCGTACCGGGCTTGCGCAAGGTAACGGGGGTCGGCATCGACGCCGAGCACCGAGGAGGCACCCCGCCGCCACATCTCGAACGAGAAGAACCCGGCGTTGCAGCCGATGTCCAGCACGCTCCAACCACGCAGGTCCGCGGGAAGGACGTGCGAGAACAGTTCGAAGAACTCGCGCGGGTAGTCGCCCAGGAAATGGTCGGGCGCGGTGGCCACGCCGCCAAGGTCGAGGTTGTGAAACCACGGGCCGAGTGCGGCGATGTCCCGGGCGCGCTCCGCAACGTCGCGGCGTAAGGTGTCGCTGGCCTCGGCTGTCTCGCGCTCCACGCGGCACCACCTGCAAGCGGTGTACCGCTCGTGGACACCCTGTCGCGCACGTGCCGCCCCGCTGTACCTGCGCGGGACAGCCGTTGCGGATCGCGACGGCTGATGCATGGCTGCTCACTTCCGCCGCTGATGTGCGGCCTTCCACATACCTCGGAAAGGTAAGTTCCCTCTTCGCGTCCTCGTGCGAAGCGTCGTCGCGCCCTGCCGCCCCTGCGTCGGAACGTCCGTTGCAAGTCACTGCTGCCGAGCCACGCAACGACTGCGGGCCCTGGCAGCGACCTCGACAGGAGACATAATGCGCATTCTCATCACCGGCGGTGCCGGGTTCGTGGGCAGCCACCTCGCAGACGAGCTGCTCGCGCACGGGCACGAGGTCCGCGTGCTCGACGACCTCATCGCGCAGGTGCACGAGGGCCGACAGCGGCCGGACTACCTGCACAAGGACGTCGAACTGATCCGCGGCGACGTTCGCGACGCGCCCGTCGTGAGGCGCGCGCTGCTCGGCGTCGACGCGGTGTATCACTTCGCCGCGCGTGTCGGCGTCGGCCAGAGCATGTACCAGGTCGCCGAGTACACGTCGGCCAACGCCTTCGGAACGGCGGCGCTGCTTGCCGAGATCATCGAACGGCCGGTCGAGCGCTTCGTTGTCGCGTCGAGCATGAGCCTCTATGGCGAAGGTCTGTACGTGGACGACCGCGGCACACCGGTGACCGATGCGGATCGTTCGCCCGAGCAGCTGCGGCGCGGACGGTGGGATCCGTCAGGCGCCGATGACCGGCCGCTCCATCCGGTTCCCACGCCCGAGTCCAAGCCGCCCCGGCTGGCGAGCGTCTACGCGCTGTCGAAGTTCGATCAGGAGCGGCTGGCGCTGCTCGTCGGCAATGCCTACAACATCCCGACCGTGGCGCTGCGGTTCTTCAACATCTACGGCACGCGCCAGGCGCTGTCCAATCCGTATACCGGCGTGCTCGCCATCTTTGCCGCCCGCCTGCTGAACGGCCGCGCCCCGCAGCTCTTCGAGGACGGCCAGCAGCGCCGCGACTTCGTCAGCGTCCACGACATCGTTCGCGCCTGCCGGCTGGCGCTCGAACAGCCTGCCGAACGCGTCGCGGGTCAGGCATTCAACGTCGGCAGCGGCGAGTCGCGTACCGTGCTCGACGTGGCGCAGCTGCTCGCCCGCACGCTCGGTGTCGACGTGGAACCGGAGATCACCGGAAAGTACCGCGTCGGCGACATCCGCCACTGCTTCGCCGACGTCTCGCACGCCCGCGCGGTGCTCGGATACACGCCACAGGTGCGGCTCGAGGATGGCCTCCGGGAACTGGCAGCCTGGCTGGCCGACCAGCCGGCGGAGGATCGTGCGCAACTGGCGCACCGCGAACTCGAGCGCCGCGGACTGACGGCCTGACATGGCCGCAGCGCGTTCGCGTCCGTTGCGAGTCCTGATCACGGCTGACGCCGTCGGCGGCGTGTGGACGCACGTCGAGAGCCTCGTGCGGTCGCGCGGCCTGCTCGCTGCTGGCGCGCGCGATGAGGGCGGGCGGATCGAGTACACGGTGGCCGTGCTCGGACCGCAACCACCCCGTCCGAGTGCCGCCATGCGCTGCACGCCCGTACACCACCTGCCGGGTCGTCTCGAGTGGATGGAGGCGCCCTGGGCCGACGTGCGGGCTTCTGCAGCGTGGCTGCGGGAACTCGCCGACGCCGTGCAACCCGACGTCGTGCACGTCAACGGCTTCGCGCCTGCCGCATCCGGCTTCGCCGCCCCGGTGCTCATGGGCGTGCACTCCTGCGTCTGCTCCTGGTGGCGCGCCGTACACGGCACCGCCGCCCCGCCGGAGTGGAACACGTATCGCCGGATGGTCAGGCGCGGGGTACAGGCGGCCTCGCTCGTCGTCGCGCCGACGGCAGCGATGCTGCGCCTGTTCGAAGCCGAACACGGGCGTGTCGCGCACAGCATGGTGATCCACAACGGCGGGCCGGCTTTGCGCAGCAGCGGCGAGTCCGTACCGGCCATCGTGTCCGTCGGTCGCTTCTGGGACGAAGCGAAGAACCTGCGCGTGCTGGATGCGGTGGCTCCGCGCCTGCCCTGGCCAATCACCGTGCTCGGGCCCATCGACGGGCCGTCCGGCCTCGCCCACCGACCGAGGCACGTGCGCGCCCTCGGCCCGCAGCCCGCTGCGGTGGTGCGCCAATGGCTGCAGCGCGCGCGCATCTATGCCCATCCAGCCAGGTATGAGCCGTTCGGGCTCGCCGTCCTGGAAGCCGCGCAGGCGGGTTGTGCGCTCGTGCTCGCCGACCTGCCTTCGTTGCGCGAGGTCTGGGGAACAGCCGCCGTGTACGTGACGCCCGACGACGACCGCGCGTGGGCCGACACGCTGCGTGCACTCATCGATGCCCCGGCGCGGCTCGACGCGCTCGCGACCGCGGCGCGCCGGACGGCGCGGCACTACCCCGCCACGGTCATGGCACACCGCTACCAGCGCGCGTACGCGCAGCTGTGCGGGCATGCCCGGAGGCCGGTGGCCGCTCCTGCGCCCGGCTGGGGCCTTCAGCCCGGAGCCATCTCGTGACCATCGTCGTCTTCTGCCATTCGATCCGTTCCGACTGGAACAACGGGCACGTGCATTTCCTGCGCGGCATCGTCACCGAACTGCAGCGCCGCGCGCATGTCGTGCGCGTGTTCGAACCGGCCGACGCGTGGAGCACGACGTCGCTCATCGAGGATGCGGGCCGTGATGCGGTCGACGCATACCGGGAGGCGTACCCGGACCTGGTGCCGACCGTCTACGACCCTGACGCACTCGACCTCGACGTGGCCCTGGACGGCGCCGACGTGGTGATCGTCCACGAATGGAACCCGCCGGCGCTCGTCCGCGCGGTCGGCCGGCGTCGCGCGCAGGGCGCCGCGTTCGCGCTCCTGTTCCACGACACGCACCATCGCAGCGCCAGCGACGCCGCGGATCTGGGTACGCTCGATCTCGACGGATACGACGGCGTACTGGCGTTCGGCGAGACCGTACGCGAGCGCTTCGTGGCGCTCGGCTGGGCCCGGCGTGCCTGGACCTGGCACGAAGCCGCGGACACGCACGTGTTCCAGCCGTACGAGGTCGCCGACCACGCGCGCGCCGATCTCGTGTGGGTCGGCAACTGGGGCGACGAGGAACGCACCTCCGAGCTGCACGAATACGTGCTCGGGCCGGCTGCGGCGCTCGGCCTCGAGGGGCATGTGTACGGCGTGCGCTACCCCGAGGCGGGCATCTCCGCGATCGGTGCCGCGGGGCTCGAGTTCGCCGGGCGCGTGGCCAATCACCATGTCCCGGCGACGTTCGCGCGGCACCGCGTGACCGTTCACGTGCCCCGACGGCCGTACGTCGCGGCGCTGCCCGGCATTCCCACGATCCGCGTGTTCGAGGCGCTTGCCTGCGGCATCCCGCTCGTCTGCGCTCCCTGGGACGACACCGAGGGACTGTTCTCCGCCGGCGACGACTACCTGCTCGCCCGCGACGGCGCCGAGATGACCCGTCATCTCGATGCCGTGCTGCGTGACCAGGACCTCGCTCGGCACCTGCATACGCAGGGCCTCTCCACGATCACGCGGCGGCATACCTGCCGTCATCGCGTCGACGAGCTGTTGGGGATCATCGCCCAGGTCCAGACGCCCGCGGAGGTCCCGGCATGACGGCCACCGCACACCGGCGAGGAGACCGTCGATGACACGTCCCACGGTGGCGTTCTTCGGATCGAGCCTGTTGTCGTCGTACTGGAACGGTGCGGCGACGTACTACCGCGGCATCATCCGCGCCCTGCACGCGCGCGGCTGGGCGGTCACCTTCTACGAGCCCGACGCCTACGACCGGCAGTCGCATCTGGACATGAGCCCGCCGGACTGGGCTCGCGTCGTCGTGTACGACCCTGCCAGCGCCGACGCGGTGATGGCACTCGTCCGCGACGCGGCGCGGCAGGCCGACATCGTCGTGAAGGCGAGCGGCATCGGCGTGCACGACGAACGGCTCGAAGCCTCGATGCCGGACCTGTGCCCCCCGGGCCGGCTCTGCATCTACTGGGACGTGGACGCGCCGGCGACCCTCGAACGCATGCAGGCCGACGAGCGCGATCACCTGCGCGTCGCGCTGTCACGCTACGATCTCGTGCTCACCTACGGTGGCGGCGCGCCGGTCGGCGACGCGTACCGCCGGCGCGGCGCGCGCGACTGCGTGCCGATCTACAACGCGCTCGATCCGACCACGCATCATCCCGTGGCGCCGGACGCGCGCTTTGCGGCCGATCTCGCGTTCCTCGGCAACCGCCTGCCCGACCGCGAAGCACGCGTCGACGAGTTCTTCCTGAGGCCGGCATCGCTGCTCCCCAACCGCACGTTCCTCCTCGGCGGCAACGGCTGGCAGGATCGCGGCGTGCCCGCCAACGTCCGACGACTCGGCCACGTGCGCACGCTGGACCACAACGCGCTGAACTGCTCGGCCACCGCCGTGCTGAACATCAACCGCTCGAGCATGGCCCGCTTCGGCCACTCGCCCGCCACACGCGTGTTCGAGGCCGCCGGTGCCGGGGCCTGCCTCGTCACCGACGCGTTCGAAGGGGTGGAGTCGTTCCTCGAGCCCGACTGCGAGGTCCTCGTCGCAGCGTCGGGCGACGAGGTGGCGGCGTGCGTGGCGAGCCTGACACCCGCACGCGCCCGGGCCATCGGCGCCGCCGCGCGGGCTCGCGTGCTTGCGGCACACACTTACGATCACCGCGCCGACCTCGTCGAACAGGCGATGGGTGTCGCGTCGTCCGGCCGGGGAGTCCGCACATGCTGAACAACGTCCACGTGGTCGTCCTCGGCCTCTCGATCAGTTCGTCCTGGGGCAACGGACACGCCACGACCTACCGCGGGCTGCTCGGCGCGCTCGCCCGGCGTGGTCATGACGTCCTCTTCCTCGAGCGCGACGTGCCCTGGTACGCGGCGCACCGCGACCTGCGCGACTGGGACAGCGTTCGTGTCGGGTTCTACTCGTCGCTGGACGACCTGGCGCGCCAGTACCGTTCGGCCATCCAGGCGGCCGACGTGGTCATCGTCGGGTCGTACGTGCCAGAAGGGCCCGACGTGCTCGACTTCGCGCGACGCAACGCGACCGGCGCGCTGCTGTTCTACGACATCGACACGCCGATCACGCTCGCACGTCTCGAAGCCGACGAGCCATGCGAGTACCTCCGCCGGGGACAGCTGAGCCAGGTGGACGGTGTCCTGTCGTTCACGGCCGGGCCCGCACTCGACCGCCTCGTGGCGCTCGGCGCACCGCGCGCACGCGCCCTGTGCTGTTCGGTCGATCCGGCCATCCACCTGCCGGTCCCCGAGGAGACGCGATGGGACCTCGGCTATCTCGGGACGTACGCAGCCGATCGACAGCCCGGGCTCCAGCGCCTGCTGCTCGACGTGGCGCATCGTCGTCCACAGCGACGGTTCGCCGTGGCTGGCGCGATGTACCCGGCCGACATCGCGTGGCCCGACAACGTCGATCGGGTGGAGCACCTGCCCCCGTCGGCACACAGCGCGTTCTACTGCGGGCAGCGCTTCACGTTGAACCTGACGCGTGCCGACATGCGTCGCCTCGGCTACTCGCCGAGCGTGCGTTTGTTCGAGGCCGCTGCCTGCGGTGCCGCGATCATCACCGACGTCTGGAACGGCCTCGAGGACTTCTTCGAGCCGTACGTCGAGATCCTGCCCGCCGACAACGCGCGCGAGGTCGAGCAGTACCTGGACCTTCCGGAGGCGGAGCGGCGCACCATCGGGGAGCGCGCGCGCGAGCGCGTGCTCGCCGCGCACACGTCGGAACACCGCGCACTCGA